>NZ_JAYEZN010000002.1 GCF_037031225.1 Halorientalis sp. LT38
ACGGACGACGGGACCGACGGTTCCACGGACGACGGGACCGACGGTTCCACGGACGACGGAACCGACGGTTCCACGGACGACGGAACCGATGGGTCGAGCGGGTCCGGCGGTATTCTGGTGATCGACGGATCGGACACGCCCGAGGACATCGCCAGGTACGACTTCACCGTGTCCGGCGACGTCGAGCGTGACGAGAGCCGGTCGGAGGTCTACGACAGCGGTCTGCCCTGGGACCTGATGGAAGACCGGGTCCTCGAGAGTCGCGTGGTCGGGATCGTCGGGAACGGCACGGACGCCTACCGGTTCACCGGACAGCTGACGGACATCTCGGTGGTCGGACAGGCCGACTTCACCGTCATCGGCGAGTAACACGGACTCCAGCCCGCGTCGTGTGCCGGATCTGCGCCGGTCACTGCGCGCTCGCGGGCTGTGGATCCGACTCGTAGACGTCGAGGAGGTTCCTGGTGAGGCGCTCCCAGGTGTAGTCCGACGCACAGGCTTCGCGGTTCCTGCGAGCCATGGCTTCGGTGCGTTCGGGGTCGCGGATCAGCGTCGCGAGCGCCGAGACCAGCGCCTCCTCGTCGCCGGGCTCGACGAGGAGGCCGTTGTCCTCGTCGATCACCTCCGGAATCGCGCCGACGGCGGTCGAGACGATGGCGTTCCCGCTCGCCATCCCCTCGAGCATGGCGATCGGGAGCCCCTCCGCGTAGGTCGGGAGGACGAACACGGACCCCTTCGCCAGGAGCTCGCGTTTTCGCTCCTCGGAGACGTACCCGTGATAGGTGACGTAGTCACGGTCCGCGACGAACGCCTGCACCTCCGCTGCGAGCGGGCCGTCCCCCGCGATGTCGACCCGGAACGGTCGTTCGACCGTGCGTTCGAGTTCGTCGAGCGCGTCGAGGAGTTCCGAGACGCCCTTCCGCGGGACCAGGTTCGAGACGAAGACGAGCCGCACGGGATCGGCCGTGAACTGCGGGTCGTAGGCGTCGAGCGTGATCGCGTTCGGCACGACGTGGATGTCGGCCTCCGTGACGTGTTTCGAGACGACCTCGCGCCAGGAGTCCGAGAGGACGATGACGTCGTCGACGGCCCCAAAGACCGCTCGCTGTAACAGCGAGACGAGTACCGAATCGGTCTCGAGGAACTCGTCGAAGGTCGAGCCGTGAACGTGGAGGATCACCTTCGAGCCCCAGACGTACTTCGCGAAGAGGACGAAGAAGGCGGATCTGTAGAACGAGAACCGGATCGCGGTGTGGACGTGGACGACCTCCGGCGGATCCTGGAACGGAAAGAGCGCGAGCACTCGCAGCGTCCGGAACAGCCCCCGAAGGATCCGGGCGAGTCCGCTCCCGGGGGGCGTCGAGTACCGCTCGTGAACCCGTACGGGCACGTGGTCGCGGAGGTGCTCTCGTTGCTTGTCGATGAACTGGGCCATCCCACCCGTGCCGGTCGGCCCGACGATCAAGACGCCGTCTGTGATCATTGACGTACCACCATAGGACGACGTATCGGGATCGGACCGATAGTAATAGACCTTCTAAGTGTGGGACTGCGTCTCGTACGAGACCGGTAGTCGAAGCCAGTCGCGTCCGGCGGGCCGGCTCCGGATCGGGCGGTCAGGCTCGCTCGGCCACACTCTGTCTCTCGTCCACGAGGAACTCCTCGTAGAACTGGCCCGGAGACCCGACCCACGCGCCCCGTTCGAGCGCGCCTTCGACGAGTTGCCGATACAGACGCCGGTATCCCGGAAAGTCGCGGTCGCAGAAGTAGCGCGGATGGAACAGCGCCGTCATCACGGCCCGTTCGGCGGCGGCGGTGTCCAGCAGGGACTCACAGACCGCCCACGCGCGGGCGAACTCCTCGCCGGGGTCGGGGAGGTGTTGCTCCATCAGGGTCAGCGGGAACACCACGAACTCGTCGTCGAACGGTCTGACGACGTCGTAGCCGAACTGGAACCCACACTCCGTCCTCGAGCCGAGCGACGCGTCGTACTCGAGCCCGATGGCCTCGTGATGGCGCCACGTGTCCGGAATCTCCAGGTTCAGGTAGTGCTGTCGACCGCCCCTGATCTCGCCGTCGACGACCGATTCGATGCGCGATTTCTCACGCTGCAATCGCTCGCGATCGTCCGGCGTGTGAAACGAGCCGTGCAGGCCGACCTCCCAGCCGTCCCCCTCGAGTCGACGGAGGACGGTGGCGAGCTCCGGGTCCCGGACGTCGTACCGACCGAGCGCCTGCACGAGCGCGTCGAAGTCGAGGAGGTCGGTCGGCGAGTGGTTCCACACCGGCGGTTCGCTCAGGAAGTAAAACGCCGAACGCACGCCCAGGTCCGCCTCCAGGTCCGTGATCGTCTCGAACTGCCAGTAGGGGTTCCGGCCGGGCAGCAGGTCGAGCAGGTGGCTCGGTGCTCGCTCCGTCACCGCGTAGAACAGCGACTGGTAGGTCTTGTACGGTCTATCGACGTCGTGGGTGAGACAGAGCGCGAACGGGTAGTCGGTGTTCTCGACGACGGTCATTCAACGTGACACCCTGGCCGTCCGCGGTTCGCTTCCGTCGACGCCGGTTTCGAGCGCCGACACGATCCGTGCGGCAGCGTTGCCGTCCCCGTACGGGTCCGGTTTCGTCGTGGTGTCGAACACCCGACCGAGATTGCGCTCGATCGCGCCGCTGTCCGAACCGACGAGGACGTTCCAGCCGCAGGCGACCGTCTCCTCCCACTCGGTCTCCTCGCGGAGCGTCACGCAGGGGGTGTCCAGGTAGAAGGCCTCCTTCTGGACGCCACCGGAGTCGGTCGCGACGCGCTCTGCCCCGTCGACGAGCCGGAGGAAGTCCAGGTAGCCGACCGGATCGATCAGCTCGATCGGGCCCGGCAGGTCCCCGAGCAGTCCCGCGTCGTCGAGCGCCTGCTCGGTCCGGGGATGCGCCGGGAAGACGACCGGGAGCCGCGACTCGGCGAGTCCGGCGAGGATCTCGACCAGCCGGTCCGGGTCGTCGGTGTTCGTCGCGCGGTGGACCGTCGCGAGGACGTACTCCCCGTCGTCGTATCCGAGCCGGTCCAGCACGGACGAGCGCTCGCGCGCTCGCTCCCGGACGGCAAGCAGCGAATCGTACATCACGTCGCCGGTGACGTGGACGCCGTCCGTGATGCCCTCGGCGGCGAGCCTGTCCGCCGCGCGCGTCGACGGCGCGAACAGCAGGTCCGAGCAGTGATCGGTCAGGACGCGGTTCGTCTCTTCGGGCATCGACCAGTTGTCGCTGCGGAGGCCCGCCTCGACGTGGGCGACGAGCGGCTCGCGTTTCGCGCCGGCGAGGGCGGCGGCCAGCGTGGAGTTCGTGTCGCCGTAGACGAGTACGACGTCCGGCGATTCGTCTGCGACGACGCCGTCGAGTTCGGCGAGCATCGCTGCGGTCTGTTCCCCGTGAGTCCCCGAGCCGACGCCGAGGTTCGCGTCCGGTTCGGGGATGGGGAGCTCCTCGAAGAACACGTCGCTGAGTTCGTGGTCGTAGTGCTGTCCCGTGTGGACGAGCACCTCCTCGTGTGCGCCCGAGAGCGCGTCGGAGACGGGGAACGCTTTCACGAACTGCGGGCGAGCGCCGACGACGGAGAGGACCTTCATCTGGAGCCCCTCCGCGAACCGTCGACACACCGAACTACCGCCGTCCTGCGCACAGTACCACCACGAGGGACCCGAGCGAGAGTCGCCAACATACTACGATCGACCGAACGGTCGCCGTTGTGTCCCTTTGTTATGGATTACGTGCCGGACGACTCCGTGTATCAGACCGCGGCTAACGGGCCGCGAGGCGGGACGAGTGGCGGCCGACAGATTCGTCTCGGCGAGCGCTGGCGCCGAGGCCGGCCGAACGACGACGCGGCGAGTCCTCGTTCCCGCGGCGGACGCTGGAGGGGAGGGATCCCGAACCGGTAACCACACTATAACGAAACGGATCGAACTCGCAGCTACGCGATACGGAACGGCGCCGGAGACGTCCGTGCCTGGAGACAAACAGACAATGAGCGTGGAAATCAGGGAAGCGACACAGACGGATCGGTCGGAGTGGAACGGGTACGTCGAGCAGTCGCCGTGGGCCGGGCTCTTTCACCGCCGGGAGGTGATCGACGCGCTCGCCCGGCACACCGACGCGACCCCCACCCTCCTGGTGGGGTTCAAGGGGCAGGAACCGGTCGGGATCTTCCCGGTGTTCGAGCTGCGGAAGGGACCGGTCTCGGCCGCGGTGTCGCCGCCACCGGACGTCCGAGTCCCCTATCTCGGGCCCGCCCCGCTGAACGTCGACGGGATGAAACAGCGCAAGGCCGAGCGTCGCCAGCGCCGCTTTCTCGAGGGCTGTCTCGACTGGATCGACGAGATGCTCGATCCGGCGTACGTCCACCTGCGACTACACCACGGATATCCCGACCTGCGTCCGCTGACCTGGGAGGCGTTCGACGTCGACCCCGCCTACACCTACCTCGTCGACCTCTCGGTCGGGCGCGAGGACCTGCTCGACTCCTTCAGCCGCGACGCCCGGACCAACATCCGGGACGGCCGGGAGAACGACGACGTGACCGTCGAGGAGGGCGGCCGCGGCGACGTCCCCTTCGTCATGGATCGTGTCCGGCGGCGGTACGAGCGCCAGGACGTCGACTTCGGGCTCCCGACCGCGCTGGTCACGGACCTCTACGAGTCCCTGCCCGAGGGGGCGATCCGCCCCTACGTCTGTCGCGTGGACGGCCGCCGGGTCGGCGGCATCCTGGCCTGCGAGCTCGGGGACACCATTTCTCGGTGGCAGGGCGGGGTCAAGACCGACCTCGAGGTCGACGCGTCGATCAACGACCTGCTCGACTGGCGGGTGATGGCCGACGCCGTGGACCGCGGCCTGACGACCTACGACCTCGTCGGCGCCAACAACCAGCGAATCAACGACTACAAGGCGAAGTTCAATCCGGAACTCCAGCAGTTCTACAGCGTCGAACGCGGGTCGACGGTGATGACCCTCGCGACAGGCCTCTACCAGCGCCTCCGGGGGACCACCGGCAGCCTCTCGCCGGTGAAGTAGCGCGGGGCGTCAGCCCGTCGCGGCGACGTCCGCCACCGCGTCGACCAGTTTCTCGTACAGTTCGTCGGCCTGCTCGTCGTCGTAGTCGGTGTGGTACTCCTTCGCCACCCCGCGCTTGGCGAGGTTGACGTGCCGGTCCGGCGTGACGCCGTGGTCGTCGAGGCACTCGCGCGCACATTCGAGGGGACAGCCGTCGATCACGACCGTCGGCCGCCCGGACGTGGCGGCGTCGACGAGCGGTCCCACGTCGCCACCGACGCCGGCGATACAGGACATCTCCGCCACCTGCTCCCGGTCGAGCCTGACCGCGAGGTCGTTCGCCATCTGCGCCGCGCTCGAACACCCCGAACAGGAGTAGACGAGCGGCAGGTCGTCGTACGCGTCCGTCATCGAGAGACGGGTGATCCGGGGTCGCCCAAAGCCTTGCCCCGAACGCCGTTCGCCACGGACCCGGTCGCGGCCAGTCGTGGGACCGCTACTTCTTCGGCAGGGTCGCGACGAACTCCTCGGGGCCGACCCGGTCGACCACGTAGTTCTCGGCGTCGAACGACTCCACCTCGGCCGCCATCTGGTGGTACAGCGGCGTCGGCTCGTGATCGTTGACGATGGTCAACGCTTCGCCCGAGTCCAGGTCCTCGAAGGCCTGGAAGATCTTCGGGTGGCGCTCGGGCGGCGGGATCTCGCGGATGTCGAGTCGTGTTCCTGTCATTCCGACCAGACCTTCCGGCGGGACGACGAAGGCCGTTGTTCCGAAGGTGTTCCCCTCGCCTCCTCGCGACGGCTCAGGAGGATTCGACGGCGTCGAACAGTTCCTCGTAGTCGGGTTCGTTCGTCGGGTCGTCGGCGACCCAGCGGTAGACGACCGTCCCGTCCTCGTCGAGGACGAAGACGGCCCGGTTGGCGATGCCGTACAGCCCCAGGTCCGGGATGTCCATCTCCAGGTCGTAGGCCCGGATGGCGTCGCCGCCCATGTCGCTCACGAGGTCGAACTCGATGCCGTGCTCGTCGCGGAACGCGCCCTGGGAGAACGCCGAATCGGCGCTGACGCCGAGCAGCGTCGCCCCCCGCTCCTCGAACTCGGCGCGTCGGTCCTCGAGGGCGACCATCTCGTTGGTGCAGGGCGGCGTGAACGCCCCCGGGAAGAAGGCGAGCACGACCGGGCCGTCGCCGAGTCGGTCAGACAGGTCGAACGATTCGTGATCGCTGGTGCCGAGCGTCGCGGTGAACGTCGGCGCGGTGTCTCCGTTCTCGGGCATCACTCCAAGTGGGACCGCCAGCCGCATAAATTCGGTCACGAACGCGGTCCCCTGCCGGGTCGCGTCCCCGGTCACCCCCGCGGCGGGTCCGTGAGCGCCGGGTCCCGCGCCGAGGGCGTGAGCGACTTCAGGTCGAACTCGGACTTGCCGCAGAACCGCTCGGCCAGCGACGCGAGCGCGCCCGTCCGGAGCACGTCGGCGACGTTGTGGGCGAGCAGCGGTTCGAACTCCCCGGCCTCGAAGGCCGCGACGGCCTCGCCGCTGTCGTCGAAGGGATCGGCCGCCGTCAAGCCGTTTCCCACGAGGGTATCGTAGGCAGTCACCAGGTCGTTCCGGTCCTCGCCGTCGGCGGTCGTGTTGAACCGCTTGCGGATCAGCGGCAGCACGTCGGCGTACGGGACGTCGTCGAAGGGCCACTGCAGTCCCAGCAGCGCGTATCGCGTCCGGAGGAAGGGGAGGTCGAACCCGCCGTTGAACCGCTCGCCGTTGTAGGCAACGAGGAGATACTCCCGGGGAGCGACGGCCTCTCCGAGGAACGCGGCGACCGCTTCGAGCAGTGCCCGCTCGTCGGGGTGGACTCGCACCTGGACCGCCGTCTCGAAGGTCTCGCTCAGCCGGGATTCGAGTCGGTCCGCGTCGGCCGGGTGCCCGTCCGCGTTCAGAAAGACCCGACAGCCGAGCGGTAGCGAGAACCCGACGACGCTCACGGCCGCGTCGGTCTCGAACCCGCTCGTCTCGATGTCGAACGGGACGTGCGTCAGGCGCGTCCCCATCGTGACCACCCTTCGTTCACGCTCGCCGCCCGGTTCCCCCGACTCGTCTCGGTCGGTGTTCGATCCCCCCGAACCGTCCGGGACGAGACGCGGTCCGCTCCGCTCGCGCGTTCTGGAACGCCTCGTCCGGGGTCGCTGTCACCCATACTCGACCGTCGACCCGACGGCAGTTAACGCGTGCCGGGCCGTTTCCGGATTTCCGGACCGGCCCGCGAGCCGCGACGGCCGTGGCCCACCGCCTCGGCCCCCGACCGTCGGACGATCGTCTGTTACCATCTCTCACGGAACTGGAAACCGACCGACGACGACGGTTATTCGCCAATTTACGCTCCGATATAATGTGAAAGAAGCGTCAGACACCTATCTAATTCCTCTCAGAAACAATTAACTCCCTCGCTGAGAGAATACCAAGAGCAATCGTGTCGACCCCCGAAAACACCGTGGACGCGACCGAGGCGCCCCTCACACTGCCGTGTGATCACAGCTTCGCGTATTCGACGCTCTCGGACTCGGTCGCCTTCACCATCGAGAACATCGGGTCGACCGCGGACGGTGCGATGTACATGGAGATCGCCTTCTCCTGTCCGCGCTGTGAGTCACCGGTGAAAGTCGAACTCCTCGAGTCGGTCGTCCAGTCGATGGCGTAACCCGGCCGGTGTCGTCACAGTCGCGGCCGTCTTCTCGCCTCGCCAGTCACTCCCAGTCTCCGGCCTGGATCTCTTCGGCGGCGGTCCGCGCGCGCTCGACGTACTCGTCGACGAACGCGTCAAGGCCGACGATCAGCGCCTCGCGCCGGACCTGTCGCTCGACCTCCGCGTGGACGTCGCGGCAGAGCCGCTCCATCCGGTCCTGTGCCGCGTTGTGGCGCCGCTTGGCCGCCTCGTCCCCGAGCCGGTAGTTGCGGAGGCCCCGTTCCTCGAAGGCGACCTCGATGCGCCGGGCGGCCTCGCGATAGATCCCCGCGATGCGGTTCCACGGGGCCGTCCCCGCGAGGCTGCGGTCGCGGAATTCGGGGTCCTGGACGATCCGGCGCGCGAACGCGTCGATGGTCTCGGGCGTCGCGGTGTCGAAGAAGAAGTAGCGTTCGAGGACGTAGTCGGGGCCGGTCACCACGACGTAGTCCCGCCCGCCGATCGGTCCCGTGGGGTCGAGGCCTCGCTCGACGTGGGCACCGTCGTCGTGGAACGACGAGACGACGTACCGCTCCGCGTCCGTCTCGGGAGCGACGCCCCGTGACGACCGCGTCGGTGCCCACTCGCCCGCCATGCTATCGCTCGAACTCGTCGGAGCTGACGCCCGGGACCTCGTCGACCTGCTCGGCGAACTCCGCCGCCGAGAGGTCACCGATCGCCTCGAGCCCCAGCCGGATCATGACGGGGTAGAAGTGGCGGGTCACCGCCATGTCGCCGCCGTACTCCCGCTGGACCGCCTCCGCCATCTGGGCCCTGGTCGCCTCCAGCGCTCCGTCCAGTTCGGCCGGGACGTAGAAGTTGCGGTGCTCCCACTCCTTCTGCACGTGCTCGACCCGCGGGGTCCCGCCGCTGTCGTTCGCGGCGCCGTCGCTGCCCGACCCCGGGGGTCGGTCCTGCACCTTCGAGACCGCGTTCTCGCCCGCCCGTCGCGAAGGAGAGTGTTCGCTCATGGCGCGATCACTCCCGCGCGAGTTCGGGGCGGACGCGGCCGGGTTTCCTGACCAGTGTGATTGGACGGCATGGTTCTGTGGGTCTAACCCTATCTGGGCTCCCCCTGCAAAAAGATGCGTCAGACAGCTGACTCCCTCCTGTCCGCCGATTTGCAGTGGAAATCGGCGACGGGACGGCGGTGGCCCGTAAGACAATCCCACCGGCGTGAGACGGCGTCGGCGTCGTGCGGGCGACTCGACCGGCGGGGCGGCGTCAGTGGTAGAAGGGCGTCACCTCGATCGTCCCGTCGCCCTGGACCTCGACGAAACACTCCTCGTAGGAGAAGACCACGTAGAGCCCGTCGCTCGCGCTGTTTTCCACGAGTTCCTCGATCGACTCGACGTCGACCGTCTCGTACAGCGGTTCGTGATCCGTCACGTCGCCCCCGGCGGCAGACTCGATGGCTTCCGACAGCGTCACGTGGAACGGCTCGTTGCCGTTCCAGGCGTGTTTCAGCGCCGGCTCGCTCTGCCCGGTTGTGGCCGTTCCGTCGGTCGTATCTCGCGTTGTGTCGTGCATAGTTGAACTGGTGCCCTCTCGATCGCTCCGCTCGATCGCGGCGTCGTGACTGACTTCCACGGCGCGGCGGTGCGTGGTCCCGTCCGCCTCGCGACGACGCGCCCCGTCTCCATCCAGAATGACCAGTCCAATGAATGTTTTTCTGCAAACACGATACGTTCGGCGAAAACGGATACAATAATTTTCCCGACAGCAACTAACCAGCAGACGAAGGAGGATTACGAGAGAACTGATCGTAATCAAGACATCACCGATCACAGGCATATCGTCGCCGACACGCGCACGGATGTATTACAGGCCGCTGGCGTCCGGGTCCCGTCCCGGTAAATGGCCCGCCCAGCGTCTGTTATACACGTCGCCGTCCCCGTATTTCACAGTACAGTTGACACGAACCGGGCGGTCGACCCGGTCCCGACCGTCGCCGGTCAGCGCTCGATGGCTTCGTAGGTGCGGTTCGGGCCGTTCCCGGCGCTCCGGACGAGGTCGTAGTCGTCCAGCTTCCGGAGGTAGGTGCGGACGGTGCGTTCCGTCTTGGGCTCGGGCACGCGGGACTCGTAGCGCTCGTATATCTCCCGGGGCGGGAGCTCGTCGGCCTCGGCCAGGACGTCGAACACCGCCCGCTGGTCGTCGGTGAGCTTCTTCAGGTTGCGTTCGTGGAGCTCCTCGCGCGCCGTCGGGATCGCCGCGCTCACGTCGGCCGGGCGGATCTCGGCCGCGCCCTCGTGGTCGGCGTTGCGCGCGGCCGAGCGGAGGATGCCGATCGCGTCGCGCGCGTTACCCGCCGCGGCGTCGGCGATTCGCTCGACCTGGGCCGTCGATATCGCGCCCGGGGCCAGGCCCCACTCGATGCGGTCCTCGAGCAGGGAGACCAGTTCTGCCTGGGTGTACCGGTCGAAGGAGATGGTCACGCTGCTCCGGAGCCGGGACTGCAGCCGCTCGTCGAGCGACGCGGTGACCTCCCGCTTGCGGTTGGCGATGAGCACCATCGTGATGTGGGGCATCGGGTAGAGCTTCCGCAGGACGCCCTTGTCCTCGAGCTGGTCGACCTCGTCGAGGACGAGCAGGTAGGGGCTGTCGACGGCCTCGATCCGGGAGACCATCTCGTCGAGCGGGGTCGACCGGTGGACGTCGTAGGAGGTCCCGACGCCCTCGAGGATCTTGTACAGAACGCGAAACCGGTTGGAGTGTTGCCAGCAGTCGATGTAGTGGCTCTCGACGTCGAGCACCTGCTCCTGGAGTTTGTCGACGGTGTAGCGCGCGATACAGGTCTTGCCGGCGCCCGACGGTCCCACGAGGAAGGTGTCCTGGGGCCGATCGTCATCGAGCACCGGCTCCAGGGCCTTGGACATCTGGTTGACCTCCTCGTGGCGGTGGACGATCTCCTTCGGCAGGAAGTCGTCCTGTAACACCCGCGCGTTCTGTATCACGGTGGTCATGTTCGATGTCGCCGAGGTAATAGCTACCCGGGGCGTTTCCGGAAATTCCGGATTTCATAGTTCACCCGACCGTCACGTCGCGCGCCCGGCCAGCCGACGGGTGCGTGCGTCGTGGTTGCCGGATCCGTCCCGAGTAGCCAGTTCTGTGAAAGCACGGTGATAGATCCACTTCACGGTTCCGTTTCCGGGAGCGGCCGCGCGAGAACGGAGCGGGCGAGCGAACGGCGCGGCGAGTCAGTCCTCGCGGACCCAGGCGAACCGCGGGTGGAGCCAGTGCCAGTACCCGCCCTCGCACTCCGCCACCCAGCGCTCGACGTCGGGTCGCGAGGTCACGTCCCGGACGTCGTCCTCCGCCAGGTCGTCCACGCCGCCCTCGTCGAACGGGACCGAGACCACCTTCCGGAGGATCGTCTCGTGGAATATCGCCCGGGTCCCACGCCGTCGGACGCCGACCAGCCGATACTGGGCCGTGTCCTTCGCGAGGAGCGCCTCCGCGGCCGCCGCCGGGTCGGCGAAGTCGTCCGCGCCGTCTATCGCCGCCGCCAGGTCCTCCCGGACCCGGATCTCGAACGGTCGTTGCGACATAGTTGCAGTTTGGTCGAGTATCTCTCACACGGTCGTCGCAGGCGGTAAAACTACCGACCGTTCGGCCGGGCGAGTCGAGTCGAAACTATGGCAGATCAGTTATGAAATTATTCATATCAATACGTGCGGCGTCGGTCCCGAAACCCGGTGTCAGACACGGGTCGGACCCTCGTCGAGCGAGTGACGGATTCGATACCCGTTTTCCGGAAATCGACCGCGTTTATAATCGAAGCCGGGCACTGTCGGTGACGACGACCGTCCGAGGGCGCTCGGATTCGGCGGTCGAACCGACGGCCTATCCGGTCATAATTAGGACGTATCCTAATGACAGGACAATTTTAATTCGACTGGGGCTATTCGGTTGCACCGCTAGGGAAACTTGGGTCCAGAAGGACGGGTTGGTGGAACAGCACGTCCTTCGTCGGGTACCTGTAAAAGCGTTTCCCAGCGCCAGCGGCGCCACCGTCGGTCGATCCGACGGGCCGCCGAGACAGGATACAACGATGACCGATACACGCACGCGGGCGACGGAGGAGGCCGACCCACCGCAGGAACGCGACCCCACGGCCGGGGGTGAAACCGGTGGGTAAAGTCTCGAGCCGCGACCCCGCCGACGAGTGGGAAGTCACGACGCCGGAGTGGAACGGCGACGTCGAGGTCCAGCTGCGCGACGACGAGATCGCCGTCGTCGTGCCGGACGACGCGCCGTATACGTCTGATGACGTCGTAATAACCGACGGACGGGAGCACGACGAGACGCTCTTTCCCGCGGACGCCGCGTGGCCGCTGGTCGTCCCGAGCGTCGCCGGGCTGGTCGCGCTCGCGGCCGACTGGCTGGACCCGCTGGCCGGGTTCGGCACGGCCGGGTGGGTCCTCACGGTCGGCCTCTACTGGCTGTACACGCTGGTCGGGGTCCTCGGCACGCTGGCGCTGTACGAGCGCGCGTCGGCCGCCCCGGACGAGGGGCTGGCCTCGAACCCGTGGCCGTACATCGTGGGCGGCGGCCTCGGGTTCACCGCGATCCAGGTCCTCCTCCGGGACCTCCCGGCGACGTGGCAGGCGGTCGCCGGCTCGCTCGCCGGCGCGTTCCTCTTCGGCTGCGTGGTCGCCGCCTCGATCACCGGCCCGCTCTACCTCTTCGTCTCCGCCCGAACGAGCGCCCCCGCCGCGACCTGACGGGGCGCGTTTTCAGAGCAGCAGGAGGGCCACGACCGCGAGTCCGAGCAGCACCAGCGCCGCGTACAGCAGTCGGTTCGATTCCCGCTCGGGCTCGGCCTCCCCCAGCGGATCGCGAGTCCCCGACCCCGATTGCGAACCGGTGACGTCGGCGAGCCGGTGGCGCAGCGAGTGGGTCGCCCGGGCGCCGCGACTGTGCAGCACCCCGAACAGGTACACCATCATGTCGCCCAGTTCCAGGAGCAGGTTGTCCCGCTCGGCCACGTCGGACTGCGCCCGTGATCGAGATGTCCCGTTCGAGCGCGTGTCATCGGCGCTCGACGCCGACGCCTGCGAACCGGAGCTCTCGGTCCCGGCCGATCCGGCGTCGTTCGACGAGTCCTCGGCGGCGTCGGCGTCGCCGTCCGAATCCGCCTCGTCCGGTTCCGTCGACTCGGACTCCGCGTCCGCTTCGGCGTCCGCGTCCGAAGCAGGCTCTGGTTCCGGCTCCGATTCCGGCTTTTCGTCGGTCTCGCTCTCCGCCTCCGCGGCCGCCTCGTCCGGGTCCGCGTTCAGCGTCCCGGCGGCGTTCAGGCGCTCGACCAGCGCGGAGTCGACGGGTCTGAGGTCGGGGACCGCCGCGTCCGAGAAGTCCGGAGTCTGCCCGACGTCGACGGTCTCGCGCATCCGGAACTTCACCCGCCGGACCTGCTCGTCCCAGTCGGTCATGAGGATGGCCTCGCCGTTCTCCAGTTTCTCGACCGCCTTCGCCGCGTCGGCGTCGATGATCCGGCTGACGACGTCCGTGTCGTTGTTCCAGGTCAGCCGGTGCCAGACGAGCCAGTTGCACTGGGTGATGTAGTCCTTGTCGACCGCGGCCGGGCGCTGGGAGATGGCACAGATCCCGAGCCCGCGCTTGCGGCCCCGCTTTGCCACCTGTAACAGCCGCTCGCTGAGGCCGTCGATCCCGCCCGACTGCGGGAGGTACTCGTGAGCCTCCTCGACGAGCAGCAGGAAGGGCTTCTTGTGCGTTTTTTCCCGGACGAACAGCTCGCGGACGACCCGCTCGAGGATGTCGTGAACCTCCGACTCGTCGATGTAGCCGGAGACGTCCAATACTACGGGGACGTTCTCCTCGAGGGCCATCGTCGCGAGCATCTCGGCGTGTTCGACACCGACTTTGGCGTCGCAGGTGTCGTCGGCGCCGACGTGGAGGACCTCGTATTGCTCCTTGAGGCCGTAGTACTCCCCGTCGGTGTCGACGATGAGGAAGCTCAGGTCGTGTTCGAGCAGTTCCTCGGCGATGACGCTCGCGGTGACGGACTTGCCCGAGCCGGACTTGCCGGTGATGAAGCCCCGGCCGGTCAGGAGCTCGATCACTGGGAGGGTCCCACCGTCGACCGTGACGGTGATGTGCTCGGGCGGATCGCTCATTGCCCGTGGTTGCGTGTGAGCCAGTATATGCCTTCTGTCCGATACGACCGCCGACGGCCGGGTCGGGTCGCCCGGCGATCCCCCAGTAGACTTTTGAAAGAACCGTGAGAGGAGCCGATATGGTGTCGCTGCCGGGTCGGCGGTTCGCGCGAGGGACGCTCCTCTTCGTCCTCGGAAGTTCGCTCGTCCTCACCGCGAGTTTCGTCGGGGCGCTGGGGCTGGTCTCCGGCGACCTGTCGAACACCCAGTCCCGGCTCCCGATCTACGTCCTCGGGATGGCGACCGTCTTCGTCGCCCTGATGTTCGGCCTCGTCAAGCACGACGCCGACGGCCTGACGGCCATGCTCGGCTCCGTCGGCGTCTCGCTGATCGCGTTCGTCCTCATCGGCCTCTCCGGGGAGGGGCTGACCTACGCCGTCCTGTATCCCGGTCGCGTGTTCGGTTCGCACCTCCTCGCCTACTTCCTCGCCGCCGGGCTGATCGGGACCGGCCTCGGCTACTGGGTGATCGCGTACTGGCGGGAGTTCACCGCGCGCGCGACGCCCGCGGAGTAGTCGCCCGAATTCGTTATCGCCGGGAATCATCGACGCGTCGACGAGCCCGACCCGCGTCGAAGCTCGCTGTCACGTGCGCTCACATATATACAGACGCCGACACGACCCCCCCACTCTGGCTCGCCGAAACGGTCACGATCGTGAACTGTTTTCGAACCCTCACTTTCGACTACACACCGTCGTCACGTCCCCGGATTCCGGGGCCGAAACGCTCGACTGGAAACGGACCTTTCGGGCGGCCGACGGCACTAATTACGGAGATTGCGAGACGGCGGGTCGCTTCAATTAACGCGCCGTCGTCCGATCGGTCGATCGGCGGCGACGGCACTCTGTGGCACCTGTGTCAGATATCTTGTACTGACAGTAAACGTTTTCACCCTCCCAGTCGACGCATCGAGCAGTGAACGTGTAATCGCGGCATCGTATTATAATCATGACCAAAAGTCGGTTTCGATCGCGTCGGCGACGCGGTGTGAGACTCACCGTCGAAAATCGGCCGCTCTCGAAGGGCCGGGGAGAGTCCGTCCTCGTCGGCGCGCCCTCGCTCTTGCACATCGGCCAGCGGCCGGGCGACCCGATCGAGATCCAGGGCGCCGAGATCACGTACGCGCGGGCGCGACACTCGGATCCCGACGACTGGCACGACGGCTGCATCTACATGGACGAGGTGTTCCAGCGCAACGCCGGCGTCGAACCCGGCGAGTCGGTCACGATCGAGCCCGCGCGCGTCGAACCGGCGACGACGGTCACCCTCCGCTATCACGCCGGCGCCGCCGAGCCGCGAGCCGACGGCGCGGTGCCCCAGATCCGGAGCACGCTCCGCGACCGCGCCATCTTCGCCGGCGACGTGATCCCCCTCTTCTCGATCAGTCGCTCGGACCCGCCCTGCGTCGAGATCGCCGACGTCCACCCCGACGCCGCCGGCCTCATCCGTCCGGAGACGACGCTCGACTTCGAGTGGGTCGGCTGAAACGCGAAAGCGCCGTCGCCGTCGTCTCCGCGAGGTACTCGCGGATCTCCCCCCGTCGCCACCCCTCCGGCGAGAGCACGCTCTCGGTCGCGCGCACGAGCAACTCCCCGTAGAAGGCGGGATCGTACGTTTCAGGCGACTCCGAAGCGAGCGCGACCCGGTCCCGATCGGACTTCTCGTCGTCGACGACCACGTAGGCGACGTGCTGTCCGGGGTGGAGGTCCCGACCGCGGTCGCCCGCCCGCTCCAGCGCCGCGACGGTCTTCGTGTACTGGTCGTAGGCGTCGACGGCCTTCGAGGTCCGCTTGTCGATCACGAGCCGGTCGGGATCGACCGCGCCGGCCCGCAGGGCTTCGAGTTCGCTCGCCAGCCGGTCGCAGACGGGTTCGGGCGATCGGTGGCGGTCGAACGTCTCGATCAGGTCCTGCTGGACGGCGGCCACGTATTCGGGGGTACTCCGCTGGCGGCACTCGATGCCCCTGTACTTGTAGTCGCCGCCGTCCGCTTCCCGCCCGAAGTACTTCGTCAGCGCGCCGGCGTCGCTGTCCCGGCAGGGGACGAACGCGATCCAGTCGTAGGCCGCCTCGTACTCGAGGCGGATCCCCGCGTCGTCGGTGATCTCGGCCGCGACCTCGGGCAGCGGGCGCTGGGAACAGTCCTCGCGGGCGGTGACCCAGATGCTGTCGACGATGCCGTGGACGACGCGCCAGCCGGCGGCCTCCAGCGTCTCTTTCGCGTCCAGCAGGATCTCGCGGGCGTAGGCGTTGATCGCCTCGTGGCACTCGATCCGGCCGAACTTGGCGTTCGAGAAGCCCTGGTAGCCGAAACAGGAGACCAGGATCCACTTGATCGCGGCCGAACGGCCCTCCAGATTCTCGACGCGCTCGGGGTCGGTCGCGGCGTCGATCGCCCGCTTGATATCGTCGCGGTCGTCGATCAGCGGTTGCAGGACGTCGACGAGATAGCCCGCCTCGTCGCAGACGCTGTACCCCAGTCCGGGGACGTCCTCGCGGTCGGCGTGACACGCACAGCGGATCTTGTCCGGCGAGACGTTGTACTCGCAGATGACGTTCGGGTAGAGCGAACTGAAGTCGAGTTCGTGGACGCCGTCGTGGACGCCCACGTCCGGCGAGAAGGTGAACCCGCCGCGGTCTGCCGTCTGCAACTGCCGGGCGCTCTTGAACTGCTCGTGGCGCCAGGACTTCCAGGGCACCAGCACGCCTCGATCCATCGCCTCGCGGATCTGCATCGCGGTCAGGACGTTCCCGATCGACGCCCAGGCCAGTTCCTGCAGCGGCTTCCACGACCGCCGGACGAGGTCGAGACAGCCCTCCAGGTTCGTCTCGCCGTAGAAGAACGTGTTCGACCGGTCGACGATGGCCCGCCCCGGGAGGCCATACCGCGCCGGGGAGTGCCCGACCTGGCCGTAGCTCTCGTAGGTCGATTCGCCTGCGAGTCGCTCCCAGCCGGGTTCGCGACCCAGGTCGACGTCGAGGCCGTGCTCGGCGGCCAGTTCGTACACCGTCGGAACGATCTCGGCCGAACTCAGCACGAGCACGTCCGGATCGACCGCCCGCACGCGCGCGTCGACGGTCTCGATCACGTCCGGGACCGATCCCTCGCAGGGCTCGCCGTCGATTCGAACGCCGGGGAGGTCGTCGTTGTCCAGCGCGGTCCGATCGGCGTCGATGGCAAGCGTCGTGAGGACCTCCTCGGGCGCGGGGCTGGTCCCCGTCTCCAGACAGTAGCGGAACTGCGGCGAGAAGTCGACGTTATAGAGCCGGTACTCGCCGGGCTCGCCCCACCGCCGGAGCCGCGTCGCGGCCTGCCGCACGTCGTCGATCCGCTCGACGTCGATCCGGACGACCCGTTCGGGGTCGCGTCTGAAGCCAGTCCTGTGCCGCTCGACGGCCGTCTCGGCGACGTAGGGCAGCCCCGCGACCCTCGCCGCCAGGTCGTCGACGTCGCCCGGCGCCGACGCGTACAGCGTGGGGCGGTAGCCGGCGTCGAGCTCGGACTCGGCCCCGTCGTCGGTCACCGACCAGCGCCGGACGCCCTCGTCGAGGAAGTCGACCGTGAACATCTCACTCCCCGTCCCGGGTGGATTCGGGGGGCTCGCCCCGGGCTTCGAGTTCCTCGACCCGTCGGGAGAGCGCGTCGACGCGCTTCGAGAGGTCCTCGACCTGGGCTTCGAGTTCCCGCCGTCGCCGCTCCTGGCCGAGCGCGACGGAGAACAGGATCGAGGGCAGCGGCCTGTCGCGATTCAGGTAGCCCGCGGCGTCGGCGTGTTCGCGCGCGTACTCGAACAGGGCGTCGAAGTGCTCCTGGTCGCGGCGGCGGAGGGCCCGCCGGTAGTCCCCCCAGCGCTCCTCGATCCCGTCCAGTTGCCGCCGGAAGGTGGGATTGGTCCGGCCCATCGGTCACCCCTCCAGGGTCGCCGGCGTGATCGGGTCCGGGTCGCCCACGCTGTAGCGCTCGTACAGCGGTTGCCGGGCGCGCAGGATCTCGGCCCAGTAGGTCAGCGTCGTCTGGACGAGCCCGTCGCCGAGGGGGTAGGCCAGCGTCTCGCGGTCGGCCGTCTCGAACCGCAGCCCCTGCGCTGTCTCCCGGCAGGTGATCGTCCCGTCGGCGGCCGTCTCGAAGGGCGCCGACAGGTCGTCGCGCTTCCAGCGGGAGACCAGCACCGGGACGTCGAGTTCCCGGGCGAGCGTCCGGAGCCGCGCGAGGACCCGATACAGCAGGTCCTCGGCGGTCCCCGATCTGACGTCGTCGGCCCGGTACAGCGCGTCGACCGCGGGGCAGACGATGAGCGACACGTCCTCGGGGGCCGGGACCCGGCGCGCGTCGGCGTCGGGGCCGTCCCGCACCGCCTCGAAGCACCGCTCGACGATGGCAGCGTGCTGGTAGGCGGTGAACCCCCGGGCGACGCGGATGCGGTCGAGCACCCGCGGGTCCGGGGCGAGCGTCGAGAGCGTGTCCGTCCGCGCGTGGTCGAGCGCGTCGATCCAGACGGCGGTCCCCGTCGACGAGCCCAGAAGCAGCGCGTCGAGCGCCAGCGACTGGATCGCCTCGACCGGCGGCGCGTCCGTCGCCGACTGGAGCAACTGGAGGCCCGGTTCAACCGCCGGCAGTTCCGGCAGTCGTTCGCGTTCGTGCATACCCACTGCTCGGGACGAGACACGGGTAAGCGCTGCAGGGGGATTTCCGGATTTCCGGGAACGGCGCGTCGAGGCCGACCGGGCGGCTCACATGGAGGGTTCGTAGCCCTCCTCCCGGAGCGCGGACGCGACGATCAGCCGGAGTTCGGGTGCCACTTCGGCCTTCGGGACGACCTCCCCGGTCTGGGTCCAGTAGAAGCGGAAGGTGGAGACGTCGTAGGTCCCGTCGTCGAGTTCGGTCGTGACCTCGACCTGCACCTGGTCTTCGAACTGGGTCACCGTCTTGCTGACCACCATGTCCCGGCTCCGGAGCTCGACCGTGCCACCGCCGGCACCGCCCCCGACGCCGTCCGGTCCGGGTCGCCGCGTGGTCATCGCGACACCTCCGCGGAGGCAGGGGTCGTCGGCGACGCCGTCAGTGACTGCGGCTGCATGCTACCGACTACCAAACACCGAATACTATGTATTTCTAATAGTTGTTGACAGCTTACGGGTCGAATTACTGATACGGCGCGATGGGATTAACGTGTTCGAGCGCGTCCGACGGGTATCAGAGTTCGGTCCATTCGATTTCGTCTGCTCCAGCGAGCGCGTCCACGCGCACGGTCGCTTCGTCTTCGACGTAGAGATACTCGTGGTGTCGCCCCGCGTCGGTCGACGGTTCCTCCCACTCGATGAGGCGGACATCGTCGACTGTGATGGTATTCGAGTCGCGATCTTCCGGGGGCGACAAGAGGGCGAACAGGTTCAGGAACGACGATCCGTCGGGCGGGACGAGCCGGTAGCGGAACTGCTGCCAGTCTCCGTCCGTCGTCTCTAGCTCGACCGTGACTCCGTCGAACGACGATCCACCTGCGCTGGAGTACCACGGCACGAGGAGCTCCACACTCGAACCCGTCTCCGACCGATACCAGCCCGTCAGTGTATACGACTGGCCTTCGATGGGGATTCGGCTGACGGGCGACAGAATACTCTGACGGCTGTTCTCCCGATAACTCGTCAACCGGAGACCGCCGGTTTCACGCCCGACGGTTGGCCCGGTGGCCGTGGGACCGCGGCGGAACCGCCACAGCGGCGCGGTGTACTGGGCACCGTCCACGAGTATCTCCTCGAACGACCCGGTGTACAATCGGTCGCGGCCGACCGCGACCGTTCCCGAGGCGTCGGCGATCTCGATCGTGCCGCCGGCGTCGCGCTCGTACACTGTCTCCGGACCGCCGAGCCGTCGCTCGGTCGTCGTCGTCCCAGGCGTCGACGTAACGACACCGGCGCGACCGGCGGTCCCGAATCTGAGTTGCCCCGTCGACAACGCCGCGGCGTCGCGGGCGATCTTGTTTCGAACGGCGCCAGCGGTGCCCTTTGGCACGTATCCATCGAGGAGCACTGGCTCGGCGAGGACTCGCTGTAGCCCATCGCTGTCGACGTGAGCGACCAGCACGTACGACCGGAGGGTCTCCCAGAGGACCTGATCGAAGACCAGATTCCCGAGCGACCAGGCGATCAGTGAGCCGTCCCGTATCTCGAGACCGCCGGTGACGTGTGGATGATGGTTGACGACCAGGTCCGCGCCCGCCCCGACTGCCACGCCGGTAAGTTGACGGACGGAGTCCGTTGGCTCACGCTGGTATTCCTGGCCGCCGTGGATTTGCACGACGACGACGTCCGCCCTGCTGGCCGCTCGGGTGACCTCGGCGCGGAGTTTCTCCGCCGTCGCTTCCGCGACGCCAGCGTCCCCGGGAACCGTAAGGCTCCGCCCGTTTTGTGTGAGGGTGTACGAGTCCGCCTGGGACCTGTCTGCGGACCAGTCCCGGTCGTACTGGTCTCCAACGACCGTGGTACAAGAGACGTATGCGACGCTCGGACCCCTGGTCTCGAATACCGCCGGCTGCCACGCTTCGTCGCTCGACATCCCGGCACCCGAGCGAGCGATTCCCGCACGATCGAGTTCCGCGCGTGTTTCCTCGAGCCCCGGTGTCAACGCATCGAACACGTGATTGTTCCCGAGGGCGGCGTAGTCGACCCCCGAATCGGCGAGCACTCCGGCAGCGACCGGATGGCTCGTGAACTGGAACGTCTTGCCTGGAAACGTCCAGTCCGTGGTCGTCAGAGGCGTCTCCAGGTTTATCGACATGATGTCGGTGTGCTCCAACAGCGGTCGGATCGGTCGGAGGACGTCTCGATGTGTTTTCTGCCGTGACCCCGGGTCGATACGCGCTCGTTCCGAGAGCCCGTCACCGCCGGTGTCGTAGAACCGACGCCCGAACATCACGTCGCCACCGAAGCCGAGACTCACCGTCGTTCCCGTGTCTGGCGTGAGACGGACGACGGGCTCGTCACCGGCGGTCACGGCCCGTACCCGAGACAGGTACTCGGGGTGGCTGGCCCGGACCCACACCGACTGCTCGACCGTGACCTCGAACCGACCCGCCTCGTCGGTTCGGGCCTCGGTATCGACACCGCCCGATGGCCCGATGACTTCGACGGTGGCATCGGGAACCGGGCTCCCCTGCAGGTCGGTGACTGCGCCGCTGATTGGGGCACCGCCGCTCCCGGAGTTCGGAACGCCGCACCCGGCCAGGCCGACCAGCGCGCTGGCACCCGTTGCCCGCAACAACTGCCGACGCGAGACGCCGAACTCCACCTACGTTTCCCCCCGTGCCGATTCCGTCGGTGTCGTCGCTGCGTCTTCGACGGCGAGGGAGCCTCGACGCCGATTCTTCCATTTGAGGGGTGCGGTGTTCATTCGTCCAGCTCGACCCCCGTACCGTCCGCGGCGGGCCCCTCGTCGGACGACCCACCGATGTTGACGACGTCGGCGTTGGCAGCCAGCGGTCGGATCCGCTCGACCATCCGCTCGGCAGCGGCCCGGGTGTCGTACGCGCGCGTCCCGTCCGCGACGATCCGGCCGTTCGAGCTGCGCGCTCGCCAGCGGTAGCCACCGGATTTGTCCTCGTACACCTCGATGTCGACCGCGGTCGATTGCGCGCTGAACCGACCGACCGCACTGACCGCGCCCCCGCGCCGGACGTAGCCTTCACCGCTATCAGCGCGGATCGTTTCGTCCTCGTCACGCAACCGCCACCGGTACTCGCCGGCCCGGTCTTCGTACACCTCGTATCGACCGCGCGCGGTGCTGCTCGGGCCCGGATGGATCAGCCTGCCCCGCGTGTCCGAGTCCGTGCTCGCAGATTCGAAATCGACCTCGACACCACCTTCGAGGGCTTGCTCGTCGAGATCGGCGACGGCGTGCGATCCACCCGTTCGTTCGGCGAGAAGGCGTTCCATTTCCCGCATGAACGGGGCGACGGTGTTCCCCATGAACAGTATCGGGCGACCGTCGGCGAGCAGTTCGTCCAGAACTGCCGCCGGATCGGCAGCCGGTGAGTGTGACTCACAGGGCACGTCGAGTGCGTCGACGAAGGCACGGCGGTGATCGCCGCCGACGTGGACGCGATCGATACAGTCCCGTTCGGCGAGGATGTTCATGTACTCCGCGAACGACGCGGATCGCCCACGGCGGTCAGACCGGAGATAGACGAACGGCAGGACGTGCTCGCCGCCCTGGACGAGCGCACGGCGGATCGCTTCCGTGCTTTCGATATCGTTGGCCTTGGCGGCGTTGAAGACCCGCTGTCCGCTGACGATCGACCACGACGGCTGGGCGCGCTCGAGGTACCCGGCGATTCGATCGGCGGGCAGGGGCGGTTCGTCGAGGCGCTCCAGGACCGCCTCGAGTGCGTACACGGTCTCGGCGCTGACGAGACCCCGATGGCGTTCCGGAACGTCGACCTGTGAGATCGTCCCGTTTCGCTTTTCGATCTCTTCGCGGAGGTACTCGTGGATGACCGGGTGTTGTTCGCCGCTGACCACGTGTGTGCCCGCGGGGATGGAGCGGCCGAAGGCGCGAGCGATTCGCTGGCGGTCCGCACCGAGCGTCTCGGTGTGATCCCGACGGACGTTGCAGAGAACGACGATATCGGGATCGAGGAATCGTTCGTTGACCATTCGCATCGTGTATTCGGTGATGGCCTGATTCTCGACGATAGCGACGTCAGGTGCCGGGCTCTCGTAGGTCGTCGGCCCCAGCCGCTGGAAGAACTCGACGTTCTCGTAGAGGGTGACACGTGGACTGTGGCGCTCGATCGGCACCACCGCGCCGTTCCTGATGAGTGTCGGTCGATCGCCGGTGATCTTCGTGAGCGTATCGTAGCCGCGTCGGTTGAACACGTCATCGAGCCGTTTCGCCGTCGATGACTTCCCCCGAATGCCGGAGACAGCGATCTGTATGTCCGCTTCCTTCAGCACCTTTCGGTGGCGCTTGCCACGTCCGACGATCGACTCGAGGGCTCGGAGCGGCCGCCCGACACGCCCGACCTCGAATCGGTCGGTGACTAGCTGCTCTTCGGGCGGATGCGTGAGCCGGACCTGCGCTCTTGGCGCGACGTCCCGAAACCGATTGATGTCGTCTGTCGCTTCCTCCGTCGTCGCTCGTTGGTTCGAACCGATGGCGAGCGTCCGTCCCGCCCCTCGCTCACCGACGACGAGCCGCCAGATCCACGTCCCGTCCTGTTCGACGGTCTCGAATCCGGCCACCCCCTCGTACAACTCACTCGATAGCACGGTCCAGAGCCGATCGATCGCGGCGAGGGTCTCGTTGACGGACGAATAGGTCTCGAGACTGTGTGCGAGCGTCTCCCGATCGTCTCGGAGCAGCCATTGCCAGTCGGAGCCCGTCGGTGAAACCTCGAACTGCAGTCGGTCGTCGGCATCCGGTACCGGATCGCTGTTCATGCACCGTCACCTCCACTGAGGATGGACGCAGCGTGGACCGACTCGTCGTCGGGGAGTGTCGGCGTGAGCCAGTACGCCACCGCGAACGAAATCGCCGTGATGACACCCATCACGGCGACCGCCGTGGGAGTGAGCGACTGGATCGGTGCGTTCGGTTGTGGCCGGCCGACCAGCAGGGCCAGTCCCAGCAGCGGGACGAAGATAGCGACCGAGAGGGCCGCGAACGTTCGCCGATGGCCGCTCGCCGTTACGTGGAAGTTGTACGCGCTGAGCCCGCCCAGGATGCCGGCGAATAGAGCCGAGAGGCCGCGAACGACCGGAAGTTCCACCGAGAGGGGGATCACCAGCACCACCGCGATCGCGGTCCCGATGCCCACTAACACCCGGCCGTACAGGAGCGTGGTCCGGTTGAT
Source organism: Halorientalis sp. LT38 (assembly GCF_037031225.1). Taxonomy (NCBI): domain Archaea; kingdom Methanobacteriati; phylum Methanobacteriota; class Halobacteria; order Halobacteriales; family Haloarculaceae; genus Halorientalis; species Halorientalis halophila. Next base: position 23,785 of record NZ_JAYEZN010000002.1, read on the forward strand.
CGCTTCGATGAGCACGTAGCTAACGGCGAAGACGAGCGCGAACACGACGGGCAACCAGATACTGGCGAGCGTAAAGACGGCGAGCAGCGCGATCGAAACGATCCCGACGCGAAGGCCGAACCGAGCCCTCACCGATTCGGCGAAGACCATCCCGATGAGCAGCACGACCGCACCGAGTCGCTGTTTGATGAGTGACGGTTCGGGTGGCGTTGAAACCGCCGCCCCCTTGAAGGCCGCCACGTCCGCGGTCTGAGAGAACAGCACCGGTGGTGCCATTCCGCCGAGGCGGGCAGCGTTTGCGGGAGTGATGAGCAAATAGCCGAGCACCAGGAGTGCTCCGAGAAGCCCCGTGGCGACGAACAGGTCTGTACGACGGCGCTCTGGTTTGAGCTGGTGGTAATTGAACGCCGCCAGTCCCGGTATGATACTCCCGATGAAGAGGATCGACTGGAACGCCTGATCGGCGACAGCCGTCAGTGTGTACAACATGCCGAGGGGGACGAGCGATCCGACGACGATTGCTGCCAGGAGTTCCTGGCGCCCGTAGATGAGCGTTCGATCTTTGAGGACCTGTAACCCCACATACGCGACGGCGAAACTCAAAACGAAGATCGGGAGCATCACCACGTTTTTCAGGGTATAGACGGCGATGACGCTCACCGTGATGGCCCCCCCGAGCCGGTATCCGTACCACTGCGTGAGCGTTGCGACAGACAGGAGGCCGAGAACGATTAACAATCCAGCAACGAGCATACTACGAAAGATGTGCAACTGGCAATAAAAAGTCTCGTATATGAGGCCTCCTATTTATTCCATTGCTTTAATAACAATGAACATATACTTTCGGCGGAGCGCGGCGGCTGCGTGGTTACACTCTCCGGCGTCCCGGAACCGCTCCAGATCAGTTGCCTGCATACCACGAACGCTCGTCTCGAGAGCGGTCTGCAGCGGTCCCCGCTCGTCGATCCGAGCGAACCCACAGATTGCAGGCCCGCGAAACCCACGGTAGACTCACTTCCACAGACGCCAGTTCCGTATATCAGCATACGGTTTATGTTTCGAGGTTCGGCAGTATCGTGCCCTAGACACCCGGATTCCGTCGAATTCGGTAATTTCGTAGATAGTCGTGATTACTCCGATAATCACGAGCAGATTGAAGTGGGAGCGCGCCGTCGGGTGAGCACGAATGCTGGATCGAGTCGTTGCGGCCGCTTCCCCCGGGGTTTGCGCGCCGAGAGCTGCCGCGCCGGAGCGCGGAGGGGAGACGGATGGCTGAGCGCGCGCGGTCGACGCCGCTGGCCCAGACCTTCGAGCGCTACCTCCAGGACAAGGGGAAGGGACGGGGCGGCGACGGCGGGAACTACCGCCGGAACGCGGCCCGTGAACTGGCGCGATTCGCCGAGTGGGCCGCCGGTGACCGGGGCGGAGACGACTGGTCCGGGATCGAGGCCGCCGACCAACCGACGTTCGCTGACCTCGACGAGCGAGTCTTCCGGGCGTACGCCCGCCACCTCGCCGGCGACCGCGGCCTCAAGGAGAACACGGTGCAGACGTACTACGCTTACGTCTCGGCGTGGTGTGGGTGGTGCGTCAACGAGGGCTATCTGGCGGCCCACTACGCCCAGCGGGCGAGCGCGACGGCGCCGCTACCCGAGGACGACGGGCGCAAGCCCGGCGATCAGCAGGCCTGGACCACCGAGCAGCGCCACGCGATCACCCGGCACGTCGACGACCGCGCCCGGGAAGCCATCGAGGCGTTCACGACGCTTCCGGCGGACGGCGACCCCCGAGAGAAGCAGCGAGCGCGGTACAACGCGCTGAAAGCCGCGCGCGATCGTGCCCTGGTCGTCGTCCTCGCCTACACCGCCGTCCGGGTCGGCGAACTGCTGCGGGACCCGGACGATCCCCGCCGGCGGGGCGTCCGGTGGGGCGAGCTCGACCTCGACGACGGGAGCATGGACGTCTACCGGAAGAAACAGCGGTGGGACGCCGCCAGCCTCCCAGACCCGGTGATCGGGCCGCTCCGGAGCTATCGCCGACTGCTGGACCCGCCGTCAGACAGATGGCCGGTGTTCCCAACCTTCGACCGACGGACGCTCGCAGACCGTTTGCAGACGGCGTTCGCGGACCGCGGACTGACGTCCGACGAGATCGAAAATCGGCGCGAGGGAGCCGTTCGCGACCTTCTGCTGGCGATCGAGGCGGACGTCCGGCCACCCTCGCTGACCACGGACGGGGCGCGATCCGTCCTGCAACGCCTCACGGCGGCCGCCGACGTCGACGTGGCGCACCCGAAGCACGACTACCTCGCCCCGCACGGCGGCCGGCGCGGGATGGGCGAGGTCCTCGTCCGCGCGTTCGGGTACACCGTCGCCGCCCGGTATCTGGACAACTCCGAGGAGATGGTCCGGGAGCGCTACTCCCACATCGAGGCCGGCGAGTTGGGCGACGTCGCCACCGAGGCGCTCGAGGAGATCGACTGACGGCCCGCGGTCCCAGGCCCCGATCGGCGCGCCGATATTCTAGCTGAGCCAACCAGCTGAGCCAGCTGGCTAAGTTAGCTGAGTTAGCTAGTCAACCCACCGGTCAGATCGACGCAGCCAGCCAACTGGGCCACCGAGCCCGCTCAGCCGGCCGAGCCCACTGACCCAGTCACCTGGCTGCCCCAGCGGTCCGAGCCATCTGGCTCGAACAGCTAACCCAGCCATCTGGCGAGCCCATCTGGACTGCCCAACTTGCTCACCCAGCTAACTAGGCCAGCTAGCTGAGCCAGTTGGCTTAGCCAGCTAAGTTAGCCAGCGAAGTAAGCCAGCTAAGTCTGCCAGCCAGACCAGTTAACTGAGTCAGCTGGATAGGTCGTCTGACTTACCTTTAAGTAGCTCCCCGCGTGAATCGACGTATATGCTCTCTTACACGGTCTATAGCGAAGCGGGGGGCGTCGGAAAGACGACGCTCGCGGCGAACCTCGCGAAAGCCGAAGCACGAGCGGGCCGGGACGTCCTCGTCATCGACTTCGACACCCAGGAGGCGTCGCTGTCCTACCTGCTCGACGTGGACGAAAACCGCAGTAACAAGGAGGCTGACAGCCTGCTGCGGCACATGATCGACCGGCCACGAGGCCCGTTCGAGGATCTCGTGGAGACGAGCGAAGGGATCGACGTCGTCCCGGCGCACAACATCCTCGAGTACGCCTCGAAACACCTCCAGCGTCGGGCGGAAGAGGCCGCCGACTTCGGGGAATCGTTCAACCCGAACAAACAGCTGCTTCGGGTCCTCAAGGACGCCGGCGTCGCCGAGAAATACGACACGCTCATCATCGATCCGCCGGCCAGCCCCGACATCAAGCTGCACAACGCGATTCACGCCACGCGACACCTGGTGATCCCCTTCGAGCCCAGCGGGAAGGGGTACGAGTCGGTCCAGGGACTCGACGACATCGTCGCCGGACTCGAGAACAACCTGGACATCGAGGTCGGCGTCCTGGCGATCGTGCCCAACCGATTCGAGGGGCTCAACACCCAGAAGGAGTTCCTGGCGGAGATCGAAGCCGAGGGCTGGGAGGTGCCAGTGACCTTCCGCAAGCGGTCCTCGCTGCTCGAAGGGTGCTGGAACGAGCAATGTACCGCATATCGCTATATCGAGGAATTCCGCGATCGCGACCGGGAGCACGAACTGGAGACGCTGGAGAAGTTCGACGAGCTCGCGGCCTACATCCGCCGACAGGCGGAGGTGCCGGCATGAAGCAGGGCTCGACCGACGATCCGTTCGCGGACGACGCGGAGACGAATCGGGATACGGAGACGAAACCGGCAGACGAGGAGGGGGCGGCGCGGTCGGAGGCGGAGGAAACGGATCGATCTGAGGCGGCAGCGGCGGAGACGGCAGCGGATTCGGCGTCGTCGCGAGAAGCGACGGCTACAGAGGCGAGCACCGACGAATCGACCGATTCCGGCGTTGACAGCGGCTCCGTCGGCAAGTCCGCCGGGCGGTCGCTCCCGTACATCTACAAGCGCGACGCGGTCAAGGAGGGGCGGTCCCAGCGGCCGGTCTACCTCCGCGAGTACAACGAGGAGCGGATCGTCCAACTGGTCGACGACGTCGAGGAACTCCTGGCGACGGAGGTCACCAAGACCGACGTGCTCGAGGCCGCCATGGAGACGGCCATCGAGAACCCGGAGCTCGTCGTCGAGACGCTCAAGACGGAGCGGTACGGCTACGACTGGGAGTGACCGGGCGCGAGCGCCCGGCCGACGGTCACCGCCCGGTCACTCGAGTTCGACCGTCGGCGGGTCGCCGTTCCAGCCGTAGGAGAAGACGACGAAGAGCACGGTCAACAGTCCGATCCCCGCGAGTCCGAGTCCGAACAGTTTGGTGAGCGTCCTGAGCACACGCGTCACCTCGGGTGAGGCGAATAAGTACTTTCAGGTCCAGGCTGCCGGGTGTCCCGGACCTCGATCGCACCGTCGGCCCGGACCGTCACCGCGTACGTCCAGATGCCGAAGGAGAGCGACGCGCCAGCCGCGGCCCGTCCCCGGCCCGAGGGCGCGAACAGGTCGTCCAAGGCCGCGGGGTCGACGCGGTCGAACAGCGCCCGCTCGGCGACCGTGACGTCGACGTCCGCAACGTCGGCGAGCGCGTGCGTGAGCGTGGTCCGCAACCGCACACCTCGCCCGTGCTCGTGCCTGACGTGGTACACGTTCTGGGTGCGTTGCCCGACCGGCCGGCCCGCGTTCGTCGGCTGCCGTCTCATCGTCTGTTAGTTGCACGATATACGACGTTCGCTGATAACGATTCGGGTTCGATTCGGAGTCGGGAGTCTCGCGGGGCTGTAGCGGCCTGCGTGACGGGAAGGGAGCCCAGTCGTGATACCGGGTTACAGAGAGGTCTGAAGAGCTACCGGGTATCCGAAAGGAAGCGGAAGCGCGTCACGGTCGTCGCTGCGGTCGGGTCGGTCACGGCACGGTCGATCGGGTGGGTCCTACATCTTCGGCGGCAGTTCGTCCGAGGTTTCGGGCGCGCGCTCGTCGATCGTCCTCGGTCCCAGTCGGTCGAGTTCCGCTTCGAGCGCTTCGATCCGGCGGTCGATGCGGTCCTCGACGCGCTGTAGTTGCCCGGCCAGGCGTTCCAGTCCGTCGACGGTCGCTCGCTGGCGGTCTCCGGACGAACAGCACCACCGGAGGTGGCGATCGAGTCGATCGTACGAGAGCGTCGTGTAACACTCGGGACAGCGTGGCATATACTACTACGAAATATCCCACCTGCGACCTTCATCGTTGGCCCGAATCCTTTAGGATCGGAGCGCGAGGATGGCGGGAAACCGCCTCCCGGCCTCGGGTTTTATCTGCCGCTTCGTGGTACCCCTATGCGGTCGGTCACCGCCGCTTCGAGACCGACGACAACCATGAGCTATCAGGGAGACGACCCGAACAGACGACGGCAGCGACAGCAAACCGGAACGCCGCGCCAGCAGCCTCAGTCGAGCGGACAGCAGTTGCCGCAGTCGGGCGGACAGCAGCCGCCGCAGTCGGGCGGCTCACAGCAACCGCCCGCCGGACAGCCGTCGGCACAGCAACAGCCCACCCAGCAGCCCCCAGCCCAGGGGTACCAGCAGGGACGACAGGGACAGCAACCGACCGGATACCAGCAACAGCAAGGCACACAACCCCAGCCGAGAACCGGCCAGTTCGGTGCCCAGGGAGCGGGTGCCGGCCACCCGCAGATGCCCGGGCAGGGCGGGCCGCAGCCGCCACAGGCCAGGGGCCGGCGTGCACGGCTGAGTCCGGCGACTGTCGAGGAGGTCGTCAGCACCGACGTCGTCACCGCCCAGCGCGACACGCCCGTCTCCACGGTCGCGGCGTCGATGGAGAAACACGACGTGGGGTGCGTCGTGGTCGTCGAGGACGACGGCGAGACGCCGGTCGGCGTCATCACCGACCGCAAGATCGCGCTCGCGATCGAGTCGACCCCGGACATCGGGAAGCGGCCTGCGGAGGAACTCGTCTCCGGTGACCTGCTCGTCGGCACGATGGAGATGACGGTGTTCGAGGCGCTCGACAAACTGTCGGAAGCCAGCGTGCGCCGGCTCCCGGTCGTCGACGAGGGTGGCTCGCTCGCCGGGATCGTCACGCTCGACGACCTGATCGTCGTCTTCGGCCGTGGCCTCGGCGACGTCGCCGAGATCATCGCGACCCAGACGATGCAGTAGCCCCGACGCGTCGGGGCTGCGATCACGGGTGCCCCCTCGAGCGTTCCTCGCCAGCCCCGCCCATACCCCGCCCGCTCGGCGGCCGGTCGTGGCCAATCGGTTGCTGGATAGTTGCGAACTGGGTAGAACTGCCTGCGTTTCGAACTCGGATCGTTGCCGTTCTTTACAGCTGTACGTTCGTAATCCATCCGGCCCGGAGCGCCCGGTCCAGGGTTGCGTTCGCGGCTTGCGAGTGCAGGCAGCAACCATTCGAGGGCACCGACGTTTGCTCTGACGATGGCGACAGAGATCACGGCCGAAGACGAAGGGAAAGCAGTCGTTCGCGGGAACGAGACAGTCGGGCGCGTCGTCGACGTGAGCCAGGGAACGGCCTACGTCGACCCCAACCCGGACCTCACGGAGACCATCAGGTCGAAGCTGGGGTGGGGCGACCGGAACGAGGCAGACGGATACCCGCTCCAGGAGGCGAGCATCGAGTCGGTGACGGACGACGAGGTCCGCCTCCGGGCAGGGAACTGAACCCGGGCGCCGACGTCCCCGCCAGCTGGCGACGACTCACTCCTCCCAGACGAGTTCGAGAGACAGTGACGCCGTACAGCCCGGATCCTCCAGTTGCTGGTCCTCGGCGGTCTCCGTCCTGTCGGCGTCGAGATGGCCCGGACAGTGACCGGTCTCGACGATCTGGTGGAGCGAGACCGTCGAGCCACACGACGGGCAGTCGACGACGTACCCCTCGTCGGTCTCGTGGAGGGCGTCGGGGCCGAGTTCCATCCTCGCTGCGTTCGCACCGCCGTCGGTCGCCGAGTCGTCGGACATGAACGGGTCAGGTGTCGGGACGAACGCGGGTAAACCTGTCCCAGCGGGGGGGCGTTCCGGCGGGATCGAAGCAGCCGGTTACGCTTTCTAGGTCGGGGTTACGCACGGGTATCACCGAGTGGTCGTCGCGTCGTGATTTTCGCGGTCCGCAGGGGTCGTCGACCCCGACCGGGGGTCGTAAGGGGAGAAAAACTTTTGGTAACGCTACTGTAACGGGTCTACGAGATAGATGAGTAATCGCAACGTGTCTCATTCCAATCACGCGGTCGCGTCGCGACCAGTCGGTCACAGGCAGGATCCGTACGTCGTCCACCACGAATTCGGCGGTCCGGCGGAGTTGACGACGACGCTGGCCCACGCGGTCGCCGACGTCACCGGGGTCGACGTGACCGAGACGGGCTTCACCCTCAACGACTACGTCGATCCGGACGCGCTCGACCGCCTGTTCGCCCCGAAACCGGACGGATCGCCCCGGACGAACGGCCATCTCAGTTTCTCGGTCTGGAACTGCCAGGTCACCGTCTACAGCACCGGGCAGATCGTCGTGAGCCAGCCCCAACCCCAGCCTCAGGGCGGGCATGCCGGCCCGCAGTAGGCCCCGTCGGCACGCTGATGGCCGCCCGCGTGAGCGATCGTGAACTGGCGGCCGACGGCCCCGTCGATCGCCCGACAGAATCCGCTTACCCGACCCCGGAACTGGAAATCCAGGGCTATCGAGTGAACGATAGCGGCTGTTTATACCGACGCCAGCGGACGACACTGACGCACCGTTCGGTTCGGAAACGGCGAGCGACGGTCGCCCGCGCGGATCCGACGGTCGATAGACGCTTTCGAGACCTCACGTTACCAATGAGTCAGCAACAACAGACCCAGCAAGGGCCCGGGGAGTCGAGCGCAGAATCAACACAGCAAACGCTCATGGAGAACGGTCGCAAGGCCGTCCGGCAGTTCGTCGAACTGCCGCTCCAGCAGACACTGGAGTTCCAGCGCAGCGCCGCGCAACTGTTCGTGAACGGCCTGGAGGCACAGAGCTGGGCCCAGCAACGCGGGATCGAACTGACGAAAGACAGCATGGGCAGTTACCTCCAGACGCTGGACAACGTCGTCGAGAACGCGGAGCAGATGGCCGAGACGGAGATGGCCGCGGCCAGCCAGCAGGGCGAGGCGATGCAGCAAGGGATGGGCGAAGCGATGCAACAGGGGATGTCCCAGCTGGGCGGCGAACAGCAGATGGGCGGCGACCAGGGGATGGGTGGCCAGCCGATGCAGCAGCCCCAGGGGATGGGGCAGGAAGCCGGCGGGATCGGGGGCCAACAGCAACCGCCCGGCTCCCAGCAGCAGCCGCCCGGAGGCCAGCAGCAGCCACCGGAGATGCAACAGCATGGCCCACAACAGCAGCCCCCGGGGATGGGCCAGCAGCCACCACAGCCCCAGGGATCGCAACAGCAGCCGCCGGGGATCCAACAGCAGCCACAGCCCCCACAGCAGCCACCGACCGACATCCAGACCCCGCCGCAATCGGCCGGTCAGCAGCCGCCGAAACAGCCGCCCCAGCAGCCAGAACCCACCGAGACGCCGGAGTCCGGGGCGGAGCCGAAGCCGACCGAGACCCCGCCGGAAGAGCGCTCCAAGGAGGAGCCGGTCCCCGAATCGAAGTAACGACGCCGGATCAGACCGCTCTTTTTTCGGGCGCGTGACTGCTCGTCCGTAGAATCCGTTTCCCGGTACCGGCGCGTGCCGATCGCCGACCGCTCCGTCAGTCCTCGGTCCAGTACATCAGGTCCGTCTTCGAGACCGCGCAGTTCGGGCACTCACCGGGGAGCCCCCCGTCGATCTCGCCCATCTCCCCGCAGTTGGTACAGCGCCACATCAACTCGGCCTCGCCGAACGCGTGGCCCGAGCGGGCGTGCTCGATGCTCAACGACTCGACGCCCTCCCGGACCGTCAGGTAGACGCCGCCCTCCTCGACACCGCGGATCGTTCCGGCCGAGACGCCGTCTTCCGTGTACAGCGTCTGGCCGAACGAGAGCTCGACCTCGTTCATCTCCGTCGATTCGGGGGTTTCACCTCGGCCGCTCATACCCCCGGCTTCGATCCGGAGTGGGAAAAAGAGTCTGTCGGGTCCGTTGCCACCTCCGCCCCGGCGACGCTACTGGCCGGTGATCGGGGGCCTCTCGTTGCCGGTCTTCGACGATGCGATCGGCTGCGTCTGGAGGTGGGCCTCGAGGAACCACAGGTACTGGCTCACGTCACGGGAGAGTTCGTTGAGGAGGTCCGCGGTGTCGACGTCCCCGGCGTCGGTGGCCGTCTCGATGTCGCCGCTGAGGTTGGCGTCGTGGACGGCCAGCCGCTCGGCGAGCGCCTCCACGAACTGCGGGCCGGTCACGACCCCCTGCGGGAACGGTGGGACGGTGCAGCGGTCGGCCGCCATCCGCGTGGTCCCGAGCGCCTCGCCGCCCAGCGCCGTGATCCGTTCCGCCAGCGCGTCGACGTGCTCGTCGAACGTCTCCGCGATCTCCTCGAACAGCTCGTGGAGCCCGACGAAGGACATCCCCTTGACGTTCCAGTGTGCGTACCTCGCGTGACTGGCGAGGACCGTCGCGTCGGCGAGCGCCCGGGTGAGCGTCTCTATGCTCTGGCGTCGGATCGGCTCGGACAGGTAGTTCCCCGTCGGGAACATCTGGCCGTCGTACTGGTCGACGCCCGTCCCGGGTTGCGTCTGCCCGGCGGCCTGTTGCGTCGATCGGCCGGCCTCCGGACCGGCTGCGTGTTGCGTCTGGCGTCCGGTCTCCGAACCGGTGGGCTGCTCGACCGCGTTGCTGTACTGTTGGGACTGTCCGATCGCGTGGCGTTGGCTCATGGTCGTCGCACCCGGTGGTCCCTCAACGACCGGGGCAAAGAAACTTCCTGGGGGTTCGGCCTGCGGTGCGAATCGGCGCTAGCACCGCTAGAACGACTCGTCCTCGTAGCCGATCTGGGTGTCGTTGGACTCGCGGTCGCTGTAGAACTTCCGTCCGATGGCCTCGTCGCCGACCATGTTGAGGACGCTCTGTTTGACCTCGTCGGCGGACTCGTAGCTCTGCTCGTCCTGCGTGTCGAGCACCGACGCCAGCGACACCGTCCCGCCGGCGTGTTCGATCTCGCCGTCCCCGTGGGCCGCGAGCAGTTCCTCGTTCGTCAGCGGGTACGACTCGTCCTCCAGCGCCGGCTCCAGGTCGCCGAAGTCGAGTCCCATCTCTCGCTCTGTGGTCACTGGCGTCACCGGGACCCCGTACCACGCGGACGGGCAAAAGCGGCCGGGTCCGTGAACCCCCGGCTCGGGGAAGCCGTCGGCGTCACGTCGACTCGTCGCCGCCCTTTCCCGTGCGTCGATCCGACTCTTCGTCCATCTCCTCTCTGCGCATGTCCGACTGCTCCTCCCTGCCCTCGTCGGTCCCGTCGAACTGGTCCTCGTCGCGCTGCTCGATGCCCTCCTCGTCGGCCCCCTCGTCGTCGGTCCCGGCTTCCCTGCCCTCCGCAGAGCGTTCCTCGTCGCCCTCGTCTGTGATCACGACCTCGGTGCCGGTGACCTGGACGACGCGTTCGCGGTCGACGCGGTAGGCGTCCTCGTCGTGGCCCTCCCAGTCGAGCGTCGCCTTGACCCGGTCGACGAGCGACGGGTCCGGAAACACGTAGAGCCCGTCGTCGCGGACCGCGGTCACCATCCCGATCGATTCCCCGGCGTCGTCGACGACCGTCTTCCCCTCGTCGGTCTCCCTGAGCGTCGGTCGGTCTGCATCCATGGTACCGGCCAACAGCGTACGACGGCGGCGACCATAACTCCGCGGGTGGTGAGCGGGTACCGGGACCTGCCCGGCCTTCGAGGCGCCGACGCGGTCGTCTTCGCGGGGGCGCGTCGGCTTGAGTGGCTTGGGCCTGCAGGCTGGGCGTTGATCCGGGTCGCTGGTGTACCTGACGGTGGTGAAAGCCATGCGCCCACAGGCTCAGACTCTCCTACAGCTCGACGTACCGAACCTGGTCGAGGGGACGATAACCGACGTGATCGCGTTCGTGCCCCGGCTGGTCGGAGCGCTCGTGATCCTCCTGATCGGCTGGGTGATCGGCATCGTTCTGGGGAAGCTCGTCAGTCGGGTGACAGACAAGGTGGAACTGGACGAACTGGTCCTCGACACACCGCTCGGCGGAATGATGGGCGGGACGGAGCGAGCCGTCTCCACGACGTTCGGGGCCATCACGAAGTGGTTCGTGGTCGCCCTGGCCGTGCTGGCGGCCGCGGACGTCCTCGCGATCACGCTGCTCTCCGAGTGGATCCAGACCGCCGTGTCCTACCTCCCGGCCTTCATCGGCGGGCTGGTCGTGATCGTCGCCGGGTTCGTGGTGGCCGACTTCATCGGCGACGCCATCACCAGCACGCGGGCGTCGACGGAGACGTCGTACACCTCCTGGTTCGCCGCGGGTACCCGGATGTTCCTGTACTTCACGGCGATCGTGATCGGGCTGGACACGATGGGAATCGACGTGAGCATCCTGTTCGTGTTCGCGCGGGCGCTCGCGTACGGCCTCGCCGCAGCGCTCGCCATCGGCCTCGGCGTCGCCTTCGGCTGGGGCGGCCACCGCTACGTCGCCAACAACATCGACCGCTGGATGGGGCAGGCCTCCTCCAACACGCCGAAGCCCTCCGGGTCGCCAGAGGCCGACGGCGGTCGCCGGGAATCACCCGAGGAGCGACCGGAGGACTGAGGCGCGCAGGCGAATCCGCGGTCCCCGCACGGTGATAGGTCCCCTCGCGCCCGGACGGTCCGGGTGTCGTCGAGCCGTTTCGCCGAGCTTTCCTACGTGTCAGATCGCGTGAGGGATCGGTACCGCCGCGTTACTCGAAATAGCCACTGTATAGTAAAAACCGAACTCGCCCTGGACTGCATCCATGGGAACGATCGTGGAGGCTCAGGTCCCGGCGGCGGAGTTCGCACTCGGGGACACCGTTTCGACGGTTCCGGCGGCCTCCTTCGAGACGGTCCGGACGGTCACCTCGGGCATGGATCAGCCGTTGCCCTTCCTGTGGGCCGCGGCACCGGAGTTCGACCGGCTCGACGACGCGATGCGCGACGACGACAGCACGGCCGAGGTGACGCGACTGGTCCGCGACGGGAAACACGCCCTCTACGCCGTGCGCTGGCAGGCCCGGGTCCGGGGGCTGGTCCAGCTCATCGCCGACGAGGACGGGACCCTCCTCGACGCGCGGCTGCACGACGACACCTGGAAGCTCCGCGTCCTGTTCCCGGAGAAAGCGGCGATGTCGTCCTTTTACGACTGCTGCCGGGGCTACGGCGTCGACATCGACGTCAACCGCGTGAACGGCCTCGAGAGCGTCGTCCGCCACGGCGGGACGCGGCTCTCTGCCGAGCAGTACGAGGCGCTCTCGGAGGCGCTCGACGCAGACTACTACGGCGTCCCCCGCGGCTCGACGCTGGTCGAACTCTCCGACCGACTCGACGTCTCCCACCAGGCCGTCTCGGAGCGACTCCGACGGGCCCATCAGGCGCTGATCGAGTCGTCGCTGCACGACGGCCTCACGCCGGACGAACCGCACCCCTGACTAGCCCCTCGATCGGCCCTCGACCCGGGGTGCCCGGTAGGCGGGCCCGGGGTTCGGCGGCGGCTGGCGACCGGCGAGGACGACGTTCGTGACCCCGCCGATCAGGAAGACGAGCGCCGCGAAGTAGAGCCAGGTGACCAGGAGGAGGACGCCGCCGAGGACGCCGTACAGCTCCGCCGTCGAGGAGATGGAGATGTACACCTGAAAGAGTAACTGCAGCAGGATCCAGCCCACGACCGAGACGATCACGCCCGGCACCGCCTCCAGCGGCTCGATATCCACGTCGGGGAAGACGTAGTAGACCGGGTAGAACGCGGCCGACAGCGCCGCGACGAGAAACAGGACGTTCAGGACGCCGAGGAAGGGAATATCCGGTACCATGGCGAAGACGACGCCCGCGAACAGCATCGCGAGCATCGCCCCGCCCATCGCCGCCATCACGACCAGCGCGTCGGTGACCTGATCGCGAAGCGGGCCGTGCCCGCCCGTCCCGTAGAGCTGTGCGAACGCCGTGTCCAGCCGGCGAAACAGCGTCAACGCCCCCCAGGCCAGCGCCGCCACGCCGAGCACGGAGAGACCGAACCGACCGCTCGCGCGCGTCAGCGAGTCGAAGAGGACGCTCTGGCCGGCCGGCGAGAGATAGCGCCGGGTCATCGTCATCACGATCGCCACGAGCTGGTCTCCGCCGAGCCAGGAGAGCACGAGGACCACGAGCAACAGGAGCGGCAACAGGGAGACGAAGGCCGAATACGCCAGGCTCCCGGCCATGAAGGACACGTCGCGCTCGCGGAACTCCGCGGCGATCTCGCGGACGACGGCCGTCACGTCGCCGACGCGACCGGGGAGGGCGAAGCTCATCGCTGCCCCGATCGCCGGCCTGACTGCCGGTCCATGTCACTTACATCCAGGGGCGGCGGGAACTTATGGGCCGCGGATATCGAACCGTTGACAGCCTGCCGATCGGGTTGCCGACGATCCGGGCTCCCCCGCCCGGCGCCTTGCAGAATCCGGCCGCGGGTTTTCGGCCGCGCGCGTGGAGACAATCGAGGATGACAACGGATGACGCGCGAACCGACGGCGGCGGTGACGGCGGTGACGGCGTTCCCACTCGCGACGGTGGGGCGAGCCGCGAGTCGGTGTGGTTGGACGATGGCACGGCCACCGAGTACGAGCCGCTTGCGGGTGACCTGACGGTCGACACGGTCGTGGTCGGCGGCGGCATCGCCGGGATCACGACGGCCTACCACCTCGCGACCGCCGGTCAGTCCGTGGCCCTGCTGGAACGGGACCGCTTGCTCGGCGGGACGACCGGCCGCACGACGGCGAAGCTCACCTCGTTGCACGGACTGGTCTACGCCGACCTGCTCCAGACGGCGGGCGAGGCCCGGGCCCGGGAGTACGCGCGGGCCAACCAGGCCGCCATCGACCGCGTCGAGCGCCTGATCGACGACCTCGGCGTGGACTGCGAGTTCGAGCGCACGGACGCCTACACCTACGTCACGGACCGGTCGAAGCGCGAGCGAATCCGCGAGGAGGTCCGGGCCGCGAAACGGCTCGACCTCCCGGCCTCGTACGAGTCGTCGGTCGACCTCCCGTTCGAGACGGTCGGCGCGGTCCGGTTCGAAGACCAGGCGCGGTTCGACCCCGGGACCTACCTCCGCGCGCTGGCCGCGGCGATCGAGGACGCGGGGGGCCGGATCTACGAGGGGACACGGGCGACGGACGTCTCCGGGGGCTCGCCCTGTCGAGTGGAGACCGATCGGGGGTCGGTGACGGCCGACGCCGTCGTGGTCGCCACCCACTTCCCGATCACCGACCACGCCGGCTACTTCGCGCGGCTGTCGCCCAAGCGGTCCTACGTCCTCGCCGTCCGCCTCGAGGACGAGGTGCCCGAGGGGCTGTACTACGACCCGTCCGAGCCGTACTTCTCGGTTCGTCCGCACCCGCGCGGGCGCGAGTCGACGGTCCTGATCGGCGGGCAGAACCACCGGACCGGCCGCGGCGGCAGCACGGCCGAGCGCTATCGGCGGCTCGAATCGGCCGCCCGCGACCGCTTCGACGTCGCCGCCGTCGAGAATCGCTGGGCGACCCAGGACTTCCGGACGGTCGACGGCGTCCCCTTCGTGGGGACGCTCCCGGTGTTCGACCAGGGCGTCTACGTCGCCACCGGCTTCGGCGGCTGGGGGATGACCAACGGCACCGCGGCCGGGCGACTCCTCGCCGACCGCATCCTCGGGCACGAGCCGGAGTGGGGTCGCGTGTTCCGCCCCACGCGGTTCACGCTCCCCGCCGGCGCTGGCGCGTTCCTCTCGCACAACGGCCACGCGGCGCGACACCTGGTCAGCGGCTGGTTCGAGCGGCGACCGAGCGCCGCCGAGACAACGCTCGCCGAGGACGAGGCGCGCGTCTTCCGGTCCGGCGCCGGTCCCGTTGCTGCGTATCGGGACGAGGACGGCGACCTGCACGCGGTCTCGGCGGTCTGTCCGCACATGGGCTGTCTCGTCGAGTGGAACGACGGCGAGCGCTCGTGGGACTGCCCGTGTCACGGCTCCCGGTTCGACGTCGACGGGGCCGTCCTGGACACGCCCGCCGTCGACGGACTCGACCCCGTCGCCGGGATATCCGAACAGCGAGAGCGCGAGCGTCGCTCGCCGACTCCGTCGGACGACCGGTGAGCCGCGTCGGAGAATGCGACCGGCGTCGGTTCACGGCGTCGCGCGAGCGGCCGGGAACCGAGGCGCGGTCAGTTCGCCGCGTCGGCGATCAGAACTGCTGACGGCTCTGGCCTTTCTGGCCCTGCTGCTCCTGCTGCTCCTGCTGCTTGTACTGGAGCCCGCCCTGTGATTGCTGGCCGCCCTGCTGGCCGGTCTGTTCCTGCGTGCCGGTCTGCTGGGGCTGTTGCTGCTGGCCCATTTGAGGCTGCTGTTGCCGGCCCATCTCGGGCTGTTGCTGTCCGATCTGGGGTTGCTGCTGGGACTGAATCCCTTGTTGGGGCTGCCGTTGCTGTCGCTGGCCCATCTGGGGCTGCTGCTGTTGGCCCGTCTGTGGGGATTTCTGTTGCCCCATCTGCGGCTGCTGCTGTTGCTGCTGGGATGGTTGGCCCTGCTGGGATGGTTGGCCCTGCTGGGACGGCTGGCCCTGCTGGGACGGCTGGCCCTGCTGGGACGGCTGGCCCTGCTGCCCCGGTTGCTTGGTCTCCTGGCCCAGCACTTCGATTCCCTTTCCGATCCCTTCGGTCATCTGACCGAGCTGTTCGGCCTGTTGCCCGATCTCTTTCTGGGCTCGCTGTTGTATCTCCTGGGCCCCCTGCTGGCTCTCCTGCATCTGGCCACCGCCGAACCCGGGCGACTGCTGCTGGCCCGTCCCCTGGGGTTGCTGACGCTGTTGTCCCTGCTGCTGGGGCTGTTGCTGGCCCATCTGCTCGGGCTGCTGCTGTTGCCCCGTCTGGGGCTGCTGTTGCCCGAACCCCTGCGTGGCCCCTTGCTGTTGTGGCTGCTGGGACTGGATTCCCTGCTGTGGCTGCTGCTGGGGCTGGTACTGTTCGCGCTGCTGGCCCAATTCGGCCTGTCCCTGCTGTCCGAAGTCGGTCTGGCCCTGCTGGCGCTGCCCGAGTCCCTGCTGGGTCCCCGTCTGCTGTCGTTCGGAGCCTCGCTGTGACTGTCCTGTCTGCTGTCGGTTTTCCTGACTCATGATCTGGTATGTCGCGCCGCTGTCGGCTGGTGTCTTTGCGCCCGTTCCTGTCCCGGGGGAGAAGTCCCGGGTCGGCGTCGACGGGGTCGGTGTCGCGTCCCCGTCGGAGGCTGCCACTCCCCTCCAATTAACCGTTTCGTCGGTTAGGGTTTCTAAGGAGCCGTTATACCGTTGCAGCCGTTTCTTGGCGACGGTTAGAACCCCTGGGTCGCACCGCCCTGCTTGCCGGGCTGCATGCCACCGGACTGCATACCGCTGGACTGCATCCCGCCGGACTGCATGCCACCGCCCTGCGTCGATCCCATTCCCTGCTGGACGGCCTGCATCGTCTGTCCGAGGGTCTGGGCGCACTCCTGGCAGTGCGGGTTCTGATGCTGTGCGCACTCCTGGGCACAGGCCTGGACCGACTGCTGGAAGGTCTGGAGGATCTCCTGTCCGAACCGGGAGTTACGCGGTAGCATGGCGACCGCGGCCTCGCCGATCTCGGCCACGTCTTCGCAGAGCCGGATGCACTCGACCATCTGGGGGTTGCTCTCCTGGATACACTGGTCGGCACACCAGGAGCAGACGTCGATGGCGCGGCTGATGCTCTCGGTGAGCTGCTGGCCCTGGTGCTGGCCGCCCTGCGTCGTCGATCCCTGCTGTTGGCCCTGGATCCCGCCCGACTGCTGCTGGGGCTGTTTGGCGTACTGCTGCCCGGTCTGTGCGCCGCTCGACTGCTGGAACTGGCCTCCTGTCATGCTAACACGGGCGTCGAACGCCCGGCTGCCAGTTTCACGAGGGGCGCCATAGGTATAGCACGGTTATCTCAGGTAACCCCGGCGTATCCGTCGCCGTCCGGCGGCGGGACCGTCTAGACCCCGGGGACGCCCGCCGCGTCGAAGGTGGTCACGCCGAGCGCCGCGAGGATGGCGATGACGATCAGCGACGCGAGCCAGGCGATCAGCGCGATGGCGATGGCGTTGAGCCATCCGCCCGGGTAGCGGTAGTTGATGACCGCGATGTACGCGATCAGGGCCACGAGCGGTCCCAGGAGCGGTATCCACCCGATCAGGAACGCGACGAGCACCCAGACGGCGGCCCCGATCAGCGCGGTGATGAGCGCGTACGTGAAGTCCTCGGTGTTCGTGATTACCCGGGCCCCGACGTAGATACCGAGCGCGCCGATCAGGAGGCTCACCGCGAACACGATCAGGGTGTCGATGACGGCCATGCCGCCTCTCTCCCACCCGCGACCGTTGTTATAGGGGGGCTTCTGGACGCGGCCCGCTCAGATCTCGACCCAGCGGCCGTCGCGGTCGGCTCGCTGGATCGCGTCGAGCAGCCGCTGGACCGCCAGGCCCGCCTCGAAGTCGGGATCGTACGCACCGTCGGTCGCGACGGCGCGCAGGAACTCGGAGTCCTGGTTGACGATGGCGTGTTCCCAGCCGAGGACGTGCCCGGGGGGCCACCAGTGCTCGACGTAGGGGTCCTCGGCCTCGGTGACGAGTTCCCGCTCGAACCCGCGGGCGTCGGCGCGGCGGACGAGCAGTTCGTTCGGCCGCTCCAGCGACCACCGGAGCGCCCCCTCGGTCCCGTCGAGTTCGAGCCGGTGGTCGTTCTTCCGCCCGGGCGCGACCCGGGAGGCCTCGACGGATCCCATCGCCCCGTTCTCGAACGCTAGCTGGGCACTGTATGCGTCGTCGACCGTGACCGCACTGGTCCCGTCGCCCTCGGGATCCGGTCGTTCCTCGACGAACGTCCGGGTGTGACCACTGACCCGTTCGACGTCGCCCACGAGGTACCGTGCGAGGTCCAGCGTGTGCGCGCCGAGGTCGCCCAGCGCCCCGCTGCCGGCGAGGTCCGCATCCAGCCGCCAGGACCACGGCGCGTCGGGATCGAGCAGCCAGTCCTGGAGGTACTGCCCGCGAAAGGCGCGGATCTCGCCGAGTGCGCCGCGCTCGACCAGCCGTTTCGCTCGCGCGACCGCGGGCAGGAACCGATAGTTGAACGCGATGGCCGCCGTCGCGTCGCTCTCCGCCGCGGTCGCGGCCATCCTGTCGGCGTCGTCGAACTCGTCCGCGAGGGGTTTCTCACAGAGGACGTGCACGTCCCGTTCGAGGGCGGTAATCGACGGCTCGGCGTGGAGGAAGTTCGGCGCGAGATTGAACAGGACGTCCACGTCGTCGATGGCCTCGCGCCAGCCGGTCGCGGTCTCGGCGAAGCCCAGCCGGTCGGCCGCCGTCTCCAGGGCCGACTCGTCGCGCCCGATCAGAACCCGCCGTTCCGTCTCCGGGGCGTCCGGGAAGAACATGGGGAGCCGCGCCAGGGCGTTCGCGTGCGCCCGACCCATGAACCCGTACCCGAGGAAGCCGATGCGGAGGGTCACGCCCAGAACGCCTCCCCGGGATCGGTCTCGATCAGGACCCGGTCGAGCAGTTCGACGGCCTTCTCCAGCCCCTCCTGGGGACTCAGCAGGGCGTCCTCGTGTTCGATGCTCACCGCGCCGTCGTAGCCGACCAGTCGCAGCGCGGTGACGATTCGTTTCCAGTGGCGCTCCCCGTGGCCGTACCCCACGGTGCGGAACAGCCAGGACCGCTCGGCCGGCCGATCCAGCGGCGTCGTGTCGAGGACGCCCCGGGTCCGACACCGGTCGGGGTACAGCTCCGTGTCCTTGGCGTGGACGTGGTGGATCGCGTCCCGGTCGCCCAGCCACCGGATCGCCGCGACCGGATCGATCCCCTGCCAGTAGAGGTGCGACGGGTCGAAGTTCGCCCCCACGCGTTCGTTCGTCGCGTCCCTGAGCCTGGCGAGCCCGTGGGGTTCGTGGACGAGCATGTTCGGGTGCATCTCGATCGCGATGTCGACGCCGCGGTCGGCCGCGAGCGCGGCGACGTCGGGCCAGTACTCGGTCGCCCGCTCCCACTGGTACGCGAGGGCGTCGGCGTGCTCGGGCGGCCAGGCAGCGGTGATCCAGTTCGGCGTCGCGTCGTCGGGGCTCCCGCCCGGGAGGCCGGAGAAGCAGGTGACCGCGGGCACGTCGAGCGCGTCCGCCAGCCGGATCGCCCGGCGGAGTTCCCGATCGGCAGTCTCGGCCCGCTCCGGATCGGGATGGAGCGGGTTGTTGTGGGTGGCCAGAGCGCTGACCGACAGGTCCCGGTCGTCGAGAGTGCGCCGGAGGGCCGTCCGGCGGTCGGGGTCGTCGACGAGGGCAGCGGGTTCGAGGTGGTCGCTCCCGGGGAACCCGCCACATCCCAGTTCGACGGCGTCGACGCCGAGATCGGCGAGGTAGTCGAGCGCGTCCCCGAGCGGGCGCTGCCCGAGGGGGACGGTCAGGACACCGAGGTCCATGGCGACCGTTCAACGTCCGGCTGTTAATAGCTCCCTGTCAGCGGACCCGACGGTCGCGGGACGCGGGACGTTGCGTGGGGGGTTGCGGTCGTCTCCGTCGCCGTCGTCGCCGTGTGCGAGGCCGGCTGTCTTATCGCCGCGGGCGGGACCGGCTGTTCGTCCCGCCGTTCTCGTCGGTACGGGAGCGCTTGACCTCGAGTTCCGATTCGAGGGCGCGGAGTCGGCGGTACATCCGGCGTTCGACGGCCTCGATCCGTCGGTCGATCCGCTCGAACGGCAGGGCGCCCACCCCGGCGTCGTCGCTGCCCGTGCAATACCGCTCGTGTCTCGCGAGGCGGTCGTAGGAAACCGGCCGCTCACAGACGGGGCAAGTCGGCATGTTGGTACGTGTGATACAACGCCTCACGGCATGACTCTTTGGTTGCCGTGCGGCTCGGCGCCGGCGTCTGTCACTCGCGCGAAATTGGGCAGCGTCAGACCTTTCGCTTCCAATCCCCCACGAGGTGTATGGCCCTGCAGATCGGCGTCATCGGAGTCGGTGGACTCGGCTACCTCCAGGCCAAGACCTACCGCGAGCTGGGGAGCGTCGAGATCGTGGCGGCCGCCGACATCACCGCCGACGCCCGCGACCTCTTCGAACGGGAGTTTCACGCGCCGGCCTACGAGACCCACCGTGCCCTCCTCCACGAACACGCCGCGGAACTCGACGCGGTCACGATCGTCACCCCGCACACGCTGCACTACGACCAGGCGATGGCGTGCCTGGATCGCGGCCTCCACGTCCTCGTCGAGAAACCGATGGTGACGGACGTCGGCAACGCGAAGACGCTCGTCCAGACGGCGACCGAGCGCGACCTCGTCCTGCAGGTCGGCTACCAGCGACGCTTCCACGAGGGGTTCCGCGAGATCGACCGCCTGCTCGGGAGCGGCCGGATCGGCCACCTCCACTCCGTCAACTGTTTCGTCAGCCAGAACTGGATCGACAACCACCGCGGCACCTGGCGGGTCGACCCGTCGCTGTCCGGCGGCGGGCAGCTCTACGACACCGGCTCGCACGTCATCGACACGCTGCTCTGGCTCACGCACGCCCATCCCACCACCGTCTCGGCCCAGATCGAGTACGCCATGCCCGATATCGACGTCAACAGCGTGCTGACCATCGGCATGGAACGCGACGACCAGCCGGTCCTGGCGAGCGTCGCCATCGTCGGCGACGGCGTCGACCTCACCCCGAGAGAGGGGTACCGCTTCTGGGGCACGAGCGGTTCGATCTCGTACATGGACGACGAACTGGTCGTCACCGAACGTGACGGCGCGACCTACCGGACCGAGATGACCATCGACGCCGACTTCGACGCCCTGAACCGGCGAAAGCTCCGGAACTTCGCCGACGCCATCGAGGGCACCGCGGAGTCGGCGGTACCCGGAACCGTCGGCCTCACCGTCACCGCGGTCACCGAAGCCGCCTACCAGGCGGCCGCCTCCGGCTCGACCGTCTCGGTCCAGTCGATCATCGACGGGGCCGCCGTCGAGCAGTAATCGTCGTCATCGAACAGTAATCGCCGTCGTCGAACAGGACCGCCTCGGTCGAACAGAACCGTCACTGTCGAGTCGATCCCCGGAAATCACCCGACTGGCCGACGGAAGACGGTCTCGGCGAGCCAGTCCAGGAAGGGCGCGACGGCGCGCTGTGAATCGAGGCGGAACTCGGCGTCGGTCGCGTCGGTGCCGACGCGGACGCCGACGTCGACCGGTCGGAGCGTCCGGAACACGTCCTCGTCGGTGGTGTCGTCGCCGAGATAGATCGTCCGGTGGCCTGCGGGCAGGTCCGCGGCGATCCACTCCACCGCCCGGCCTTTGTCCCACTCGACGCGCGGCCGCACCTCGACCGACTCCCGGCCGGGAACCAGGTGGACGTCCTCGCCCAGCGCGGGCGCGAGTTCGTCGATCCGTTCCGGGACCGTCGGCCGGACGTCCGGCGGCACGCGTCTGTAGTGGACGGTGAGCGAGAGCGATTTGTCCTCGATCGAACAGCCCGGGACGTCGCCGAGTTCCCGGGCGAGGATGCGGCGGGCGCGGTCGATTGCGGGCCGCCGCCGGCGAGCCGTCGGGTGAACGACCGTCTCCGCCCCCCGCTGCAGTTCCAGGCCGTGGTTGCCGGCGTAGATTGCACCCTCGAGCGCGACCCGGCCCCGGAGATCGACGAGTTCGCGTCCGCTCACGATCGCGACCACGGCGTCGGGGTGGGCCGCGAGACGGCCCAGGACGCGTGCGTTGGCGGGGGTGATCTCCGGGATCGAGGGATCCTCCGCGATCGGGGCGAGCGTCCCGTCGAAGTCGGTCGCCACCAGGAGGGCTGTGCCGGCGGCGAGACGTCCCGCGATCTCGTCGCTGGCGGTCACCGCGTCTTTCGTGTGTGACAGCCTGTCGTTCGATAACCGGTCTCGTCCACCAGCGTCGGTTGGTTGGGTCACGGCTTTTGAGGGGTGTGATCGCTCACGTCGGCTGGCGTCGCGGGGCAGTGGGGCGGTTCGGTCGGAGAATCCGGCGGACCCACGACTGCAGGTTTCGGGCCGCGACGGCCCGTCGGAGGCCCGCCATGCGCTGGCGGCGCTCCTCGCTCGGCATCGCGAGCGCGTCCTCGATCGTCGTCGCGAAGTCGGCGCGGTCGAACGGGTCGATCGCGAGCGCGTGTTCCCCGATCTCGTCGTACGCGCCGGTGCCCCGGCTCAGGACGAGCACGCCGGGATCGGCTCCCTGTGCCGCGACGAACTCCTGTGCGACGAGGTTCATCCCGTCGCGGATGGGGCTCACCAGCGCGAGATCGGCCTCGCGGTAGAGGCCGTACAGTTCCGACTGCGACAGGTGCGCCGTGGTGTAGAGTACCGGTTGCCAGTCTTCGGTCCCGAAGCGCTCGTTGATCCGTTCGACGCAGTCAGTGACTTCGTCACGGATGGCCTCGTACGCCGGAATCCGCGAGCGGCTGACGCTCGCGACCTGGACGTAGGTCAACTCCCCGCGGCGTTCGGGGCTGTCCTCCCACAGCTGTTCGAGCGCGCGGAGGCGTTCGGGGATCCCCTTCGTGTAGTCGAGGCGGTCGACGCCGACCGCGAGCCGTACGTCCTCGGTGACGTCGTTGCGAGCCCGGAGTTGCTGCGGGAAGGCCCTGGCTTCCGGCGACGTCGCGGCCTCCCGGACGTCGTCGACGGGGACGCCCATCGGCACCGCCTGGACGGTCACGTCCCGGCCCTGATAGTCGATCCGGCGGCCCTGCCAGTCGACGGTCGCTTCGTCGACGGCGGTCGCGACGCACTCGAGGAAGTTGTCGGCGTACCGTTCCGTGTGGAACCCGATCCGGGAGCAGCCGAGCAGCCCCCTGAGGAGGTCGTGTCGCCGCGGACAGGCGCGGAAGGTGTCCCACGCAGGCCAGGGGATGTGCCAGAACTGGGCGATGTCGGCGTCCGGGCCGAGTTCGCGGCGGACCGCGCGCGGCGCGAGCGCGAAGTGGTAGTCGTGAAACCAGATCGTGATCCTGTCGGCCCGGTTCTCGTCGACGCTGGCGACGGCGTTCTCGGCGAACCGGTCGTTGACCGTCCGGTAGGCCTCCCAGAACTCGGACTCGCAGTTCACGTGCCCGAGAAAGGAGTGACAGAGCGGCCAGAGAACCTGGTTGCTGAATCCGTAGTAGTAGTTCGAGACCTCATCCTCGGTGAGCCAGACGCGCCTGAGCGTGTACGATTCCTCGCCCGGTGGGACGTCGACGCACCCCTCGTCGTCGACGATCTCCCGGTCCGCGTCGCCGTCACCCCACGCGACCCACAGGCCCCCGGCGTCCTGCATCACCGGGTCGAGGCCCGCCGTCACACCGCCGGTCGGGCGGTCGACGGTGACGTCACCGTCCTCGATCCCGTGGCTGTACGGCTGTCGGTTCGAGACCACGACCAGTTGCCGATCCGGGCCATCCCCGATGGTCGGATCTCGCAATCCCGGGGATTCCCGTTGCCGGTTCGATTCGCGTCGCCGGTTCGATCCGCGCCCCGACTCTCGCCCCGATGGAACGTTCGTCGATCCGTGCTCGCCGGTCCCGTAGCCGTGCCGCGATGAGTGAGTGAAATCGTGCATGATCCCGAATGGGTACTTCGACGGCTCGAACGGATGGCAGGCTATGCCGGGACAAGGCGATGGTGCCTGCATCTGAAAGGAGTGGTCGCGAGTGGCGGTGGGACGGGCGGAAGGATCGAAGTGGGTGGCCGCGCGCGCACACCGGGTTTCCGGTGAAACGGGGGAGAAGGGTGGGGGAGGGGAGGTGGGGGAGGAAGGGAGGAGAGTCTGGGGACGGGACTGGCGGAAGGATGAATGTGAGTGCGCGCGCACACCGGGTTTCCGGTGAAAACGGTTCTGAGAGGGGGGCTGCTGCCAGATGTCGGGAAGGTGGTCAGAGACCCGCCAGTTGCCGGAACGGGACGGAGGGACACACCGGGTTTCCGGTGAATTGGCAGGAGAGCAGGCCTCTCCTCTCGCGTTTTCGTTGTAATACGATATACACTTGCTGTTCTCTCCGCTAGTCTCCGCTAGTGTTGTCGATCCAGCTGCAAGATCCCTAGATTTGTTGCCACAGCAATTAAGTTTAAATAGGTGTAGTGAGAAAAGCTAGCCAAGTACATCACAACAAAGAAAGTGATGACTCAGTCATCACGACGGCTCGAGCGAGCCAGTCGAAACGATCGTGCTGCACACTTCTGCTGTCGGTCTTGCCGTCGGTCTTCCCGTCAGTCTTCCCGTCAGTCTTCCCGTCAGTCTTCCCGTCAGTCTTGCTGTTGACTCCTGCTGTTGAGTCCTTGAGTCCACTCCTGTTGGCTGCGTACGCCCGTACCTTCAGCTGCCCGTCCCGCCTGGGATACACCTCGTTCCGTGTCTCGAGTCGTCTAGGACCGGTCTCTGTCTATCTGTCTGTCTGTCATTAGCCGTTTTCGCGTCCGTTGCACTCGATCTGGGCCCCGGTTCTCGTCCCGCTCCACACCCGGAATCCCACCCCGACCCCCGTTTCAACTCCACCCCCACCCCCTCTTCCCCCCGTTTCACCGGAAACCCGGTGTGCGCGCGCACCCCTCTTACTTATAAACCATTTCACCGGAAACCCGGTGTCCGATTAAGACATCTTATATAACTATTCTTTAATATCTCAGCTGTCAGCAGCGGGTCCGGTAGTTCAGTCGACAGTGTCACATCCCGGTCAGCTGGTGTCGGGTCACTCGTAGTCGATGCGTGTGATCGTCGATAGGCTGTGCATACGTCGGAGCGAGTGGGATAGTCGGTGTATAACTATAGACGAACGTTCATAACGAAAAGATGGACCCATGTTCGACTTGACTGGTTTCCAACGAGACATCATGTACTTGGTTGCGGGCCTGAACGACCCACACGGCCTCGCAGTCAAGGACGAACTCGAAAAGTACTACGAATCAGAGATCCACCACGGGCGGCTGTATCCGAACCTGGACGAGCTCGTGAAGAAAGGACTCATCAAGAAAGGCAAGAAGGACCGACGCACGAACGTGTACAAACTGACCGACCGCGGACTCCGGGAGCTCCAGGACCGCCGGGAGTGGGAGGACCAGTACCTGCAGGAAAAACAGGCCATCACGACGTGAACACCGGGCGGGGACTCTCGAACCGCTCCCGGTTCGCAGCCACCGGGTAACAAACCGTCCGTCAGCCGTCGGTATCGTTCGATGCTCCGATCCACGCCGGCACCGACGGTCCGGACGGACAGTACAGCGCGTCCATCGGCGCCACAGAGTAACTGGCGACCGGCGGGACTGAACAGCCGGCGATCGATAGAGCCGAGCGGCCGGCGCTCGACGGGATCGAATCGCCACCGACCGGCCGATTCTCTTCCGCGGCGATGGTGATCCAGAGCCGGGCAGTGCGATCCAGACTATCGTTCCGGTCCGTGTCCGCCCCCTGGATCCTGGCACTCGTGCTGACCAAGGCCGGCGACCTGACGACGACCATCCTCGGTCTCGTCGTCGTCGACGGGCTCACCGAGCGCAATCCCGTGGCCGCAGCCATCGTCGCCCGCTTCGGGATCGTCGGACTGTGCTGGCTGACCCTGGTCGTTCTCGGCGTGGTCGTCCTCGTCGTCGAATTCGCCGCGCGGATTATCGAGCGGGACACGGAGACCGATCTGAGTGGCGACGCGGCTTACCTGCTCGGCTATCTCCCGCTGGTCGCACTGTTCACACTTGCGACTGTGTACAACGCTGTATTACTGTGTGTACGCACCTTCTCGTAGGCACGGGGGCGCCTGTCACGGTGTGGCTCGTAACCCCTCTATAACTAACCCATCGCCACGTCAGCCATGGATCGACGTCGCGCGTGCGGTGTACGAGGTGGTAGCATGGACGAGGGTCACCAGATCGAGGACGTGACGGACGGAGTAACGGATCCAGAACTGGTCTCGGTCGTCGTCGAGGACGACGACGCGCCGGATCGCTGTACGATTTTCAACCCCGAATCGACGGGGGTCGATCGGATGTCACGGTGGATCACCGCCGAGGCCGACCAGCTCGTCGATCTGTACGACAACCGGTAACGGGGCGGTGCCGGCGGGAACCGGCGGGCGTCGAAGAATCGAAACACCGCTCCCCCGCGGTGGTGACGGCGGGTCGTCACAGACAGGGGCGATGACTGGGTCGAACTCTGTCGAACGAACTCGTGCCGGTCGAACGTTGCCGAAGTGAGTCGTACCGGCCGGCGACTTACTCGTCCCGACCGGCGTCCGCTTCGATCGCGTGGAGTGCCGAGAAGCCACCGATGGCCAGGCAGAACACGCCGAGTGCGACCACCGACGCCATCCCGCCCATCAGGAGGCTGATCAAAAAGAGGGCGCCGCCGCCGCCGCTCAGCCCGAGGTAGTATCGGTGCCACGGCCGCGTCTTCGGTGACTGGTTGTCCAGGTACTCGTAGAGCTGGGGCGCGTTCTGGCCGAGGGAGACGATCCCACGGTTCTGGTTGAACTGGACGATCCCCATGTCGGCCATCTTCGGCAGATGACACTGGTAGAGACCGACGTACACGCGCTTTCGCTGACTCGACGTGATCGAGGCGATGTCCGTGTCGTTCTCCAGGGCGGCGATGTGTTCGGCGAGGTCACTAAGCGTCACCTGTTGCTCGTGCTCGCGCAGGTATCTGATGACTTCGCGACGCCGTTCGTTTTTCAAAATTTCGAATATGAGATCTAACGACAGCTCCGTGGCGGGTGACTCCTCACCCCCTTCCGCATCCGTTGTCGATTCCGTAGGCGATTCTTCGATCGGTTTCGTGGTAGGTCCGGTTGACCCCGTTTCCTGTGTACTCATGTACTAATCACCCGTCTCTCGGATTCCAAATCGTTCCCCTCCCAGGCGGTCGACCTACCGGAGCGCGTCTCCATTCGCTCCATTACTGCTGGTAGGGCTCTCCCTATGACCGTCGCCACGTGGGAACGCCGTGGTTTATCCGTGGCGTCTACACGAACGTCAGGTAGGCACTTAATTGTTATTTGTCGTATAGGATATGAATAGGGACGTAAGTGTGCTGAAACCGCATACAGTACTCACACAAGAAAACGAAGGTCAGTAATACGGATTACGACCGTCCGGATCGGCCGGCTAGGCCATACGTATCGGCAGCTGGTGGGCAGATGAGCGGTCCTCGACTCGCGCGACGGCCGCGATCCACGCCACCGTTATCTTCCAAAATACATTATTGAAAATTGAACGGTTCAATTCCGCGCACCAGTCCCGACGCCGATCGTCCGGACGGGGCCGTTCACCGCGTCCGCCTCGATCGCATCGCGCCCGTCGACGACGACCAGATCGTCGAGCGAACCCCAGTCCAGGCGCTCGAACTCCGGGTGGGCCGTCGCGAGGACGACGCCGTCGAGATCCACGTCCGGAAGGTCGGCGACGCTCGCGCTTTCGACGTCGAACCCGTCCAGGTCGACGACAGGGTCGACGCCGACCACGTCGACGCCCGCCGCTCGAAGCGACGACGCGATGGCGGCGCCCGGCGCTTCGCGCGTCTCGTCCACGCCGGGGCGGTACGCGAAGCCCAGCACGGCCACCGTGGCGTCGGCCGGATCGACGCCGGCGTCGGCCAGTCCCGCGAACAGTTTCCCGACCGCGTACTCGGGCATGGCGTCGTTGATCCGCCGGGCCCGCTCCAGGAGCGGCGTCCCGGTCTCACAGGTGTCGATGAGGAAGTACGGGTAGTAGGGGATGCAGTGGCCGCCGACGCCCGCGCCGGGGCGGTGCAGATCGCAGTACGGCTGGGTGTTGGCAGCCTCGATGGCCGCGTACACGTCGACGCCCAGTTCCTCCGCCAGCGTGGCGAGTTCGTTCGCCAGGGCGATGTTGACGTCGCGGTAGACGCCCTCGAACACCTTCACGCACTCGGCGGTCCGGGCGTCCGCCACGGCGTGGACCTCGTTGTCGGTCACCTCGTCGTAGAGGGCCGCGGCCGCTCGCGTGCTCTCCTCGTCGATCCCGCCGACGACCTTCGGATACGCGCCCCGGACGTCCTGCAGCGCGCGGCCGCTGGCGGTGCGCTCGGGGCAGAAGGCGACGCCGAACTCGCCGCGCTCGCAGTCGCTCTCGGCTTCGAGCAGCGGCGCGACCACCTCGTCGCAGGTCCCCGGCGGGACGGTCGACTCGATGCAGACCAGGTCGCCGGGATCGAGGCCGCTCGCCACCGCCGAGATGGCCGCCCGGAGCGTCGACAGGTCGGGGCTGCCGTCCGAGACGAGCGTGGGAACGATGACGACGTGGACCGCCGCGTCGGCGGCCGCCGCGTCGCCCTCGGTCGTCGCCTGGAGCGAGTCCGCCTCGACCACCGTCCGGAGCGCGTCGTCCAGGCCCGGCTCGCCGGTCACCGGACTGCGCCCGTCGTTGATCGCGTCGACGACCGCCGCGTCGACGTCCACGCCGACGACGTTGCCGGTGGTCTCGGCCAGGACCGTCGCGAGCGGGAGCCCCATCTTGCCGAGCCCGTAGACCGCGACCGGGACGCGACCGGCCCGGACCGCGGCCCGTCGCTCGGCCGGATCGGTCTCGCTACCGTACAGCGACCCGTCAGAAGCTTGCTGTCGGTGCATGCTAGTTCTCGATCCTCGGCGGCGCGCCGGTCGCACAGTCCTCGATGCGGCGGGCGACGTCCAGGGCGGCGAGCGCGTCCTCGCCCGACACCGGTGGGCGCGACCCCGTGGTCGCTGCGTCCACGAACGCCTCGAGTTCGGCTCGCAGGGGTTCGCCGTTCTCGATGGTCGGGCGCTCGATGATGCTCTCGTGGCGGTACCGGAGGTCGCCGTCGGACTCGTAGTACTCGGGGACCGAGTGCCGGTGGATCTGGACGCCCTGGCTCTCGTAGTCGACGTTGACCCGGCACTCCCTGGCCGTGACGGCGAGTCGGCGGACCTTCTCCTGGGTCACCCGGCTGGCGGTCAGGTCGGCCACCACGCCGTCGTCGAACTCGAGTTGGGCGGTGACGTGGTCGCGGTCCCGTGCGCTCATCGCCGAGACCTGGTTCACGTCCTCGCCGAGCATCGACAGCACGATGTCGATGTCGTGGATCATCAGGTCGAGGACGACCCCGTCCTTGCTGTCGCGGTCGACGGGCGGACCCAGGCGCTGGACGTCGACGGCGATGACGTCCAGGTCGGGCAGGATGTCGGTGAGCGCCCTGACGGCGGGGTTGAATCGCTCGACGTGGCCCACCTGCAGGGCCACGTCCTGCTCACGCGCCATATCAACCAGTTCGCGCCCGCGCGCGAGGTCGGACACGAACGGCTTCTCGATCAGGACGTCGACGCCGCGGTCGATGGCCTCGGTGGCGACGCCGTAGTGGTAGCGCGTCGGGACGGCGACGGACACGGCGTCACAGCGGTCGAGCAACTCGGACTGGCTCAACACCTCGGTGCCGTACTTGCCGGCGACGGCTGCGGCGCGGTCCTCGTCGGCGTCGGCGACGCCGGCGAGGCTGACGTTCGGCAGCTCGTCGTAGACGCGGGCGTGGTGCTGTCCCATCGACCCGACGCCAACGACGCCGGCGGTCGGTGTTTCCGTGCTCGCTCGCGATTGCTCCTCGCTCATGTTTGGGGTGTCGTCACTCGTGGCTCACTCCGTTGATCGTGCGGGCGATCGTCCGGCGGTCCGCCTCGGTCGTCTCCGGGTGGATCGGCAGCGACAGCACTTCCTCGCTCGCGCGGTTGGCCACCGGCGTCGACGCCTCGACGTCGGCGTAGGCCGGCTGTTTCGGGATCGGCGTGGGGTAGTAGACTCCGGTGTCGATCCCGGCGGCCGACAGCTCCTCCTGCAGTCGCTCGCGGCGCTGGGTCCGGATCGTGTACTGGTGGTAGACGTGTCGCCGCTCGACCGGTTCGACCGGCGGGATCACGGGCGTGTCCGCGACCAGGTCGGTCAGCTCCGCGGCGTTGGCCCGCCGCACGCGGTTGAACTGGGGCAACTTCTCGAGCTGCACCAGCCCGATGGCCGCGGCGACGTTCGTCATCCGGAAGTTGTGGCCGAGTTCGGTGTGGCGATACGCCTCGTCGCGACCGTGGTTGATGAAGCGGGCCGCGCGCTCGGCGACGTCGTCGCGGTCCGTCACCACCGCACCGCCTTCCCCGGTCGTCATGTTCTTCGTCGGGTAGAAACTGAACGTGCCGACGTCGCCGATCGAGCCGACGGGACGGCCGTTGTGGCGCGCCCCGTGGGCCTGCGCGGCGTCTTCGATCAGGGCCAGGTCGAACCGGTCGGCGATCTCGCCGAGGCGGTCCATGTCCGCCGGCAGGCCGTAGAGGTGGACGGCCAGGATGGCGTCGACGTCCCCGTCCAGCTCGCGGATCACCGACTCCACGGCGTGGGGGTCGAGGTTGTACGTCTCGGGGTCGACGTCGGCGAACACCGGCTCGGCGCCGCAAAAGCGGATCGCGTTCGCCGACGCGACGAAGGAGAAAGGGGTCGTCACGACCCGGTCGCCCTCGCCGATACCCAGTGCGTGGAGAGCCGTGTGCAGCGCCGTCGTCCCGTTGCTGGTGGCGACGGCGTGCTCGGTCCCGCAGAAGTCGGCGAAGGCCGACTCGAACGACGAGACGGTCTTGCCAGCGGCGAGCCGACCGGACTCGACGATCTCCGAGACGCGACTGGACTCGCGTTCGTCCAGTTGCGGGGCGGCGATGTCGACCGACCGGATCCGCTCCTCGCCCGTTACCATCGCTTCCCTCCCGGCGACGTGTGGCGTCGCTCGAGGGCACAGTTGCTCCGACAAACAGTGTTCGTTGTTGGGGGCCTCATAGTTCGAATTCACCAGCGGACGGATCCCCTGGTACGCCTGCATCCAGTCGGCTACACGCCTTTGTTATGCGGACCATTGACGCCCGGGTCATCGCCGCCTTACGTCCCGCCCCGGCCGCCGTTCCCGCGACGCCGACGTGCCAGCGCCCCGTCAGAACCGTGACCCGGCGCGATGACTGCCAGCCGGGAGTGCGGCGACGGCCAGCCGGGAGTGTGGAGCGGAGTGGCTGTGAGTGCGACGACGGTCGGCCGGGCGGCCCCGTCGCTCGTTCGGCGCGCTCGCCCGCCGTGTCCGGCGGTACCGACCTGCTACCGTTTATAAGATGGGTGTAACAAAGGGTAGAGCCGGTTATGTCCACTTACGTCACTCCGACATGACCGTGCCAGACGTCCAGTCTCGACGAGACAGCTAATCACGAGGGACGAACTCCTTGATGGCATACGATCAGGAAGAACTGACACAGGATCTGGTTTTCGACATCCTGAGTAGTCCGCGTCGTCGATACGTCCTGTACTACCTCCGGACGGTCGGCGAACCGGTCGCGCTGAACGACCTGGCCGAACACGTCGCCGCGTGGGAAAACGAGACGGAGGTCGAGGACCTGTCCGATCAGGAACGCAAACGGGTCTACGTCTCCCTCTATCAGACCCACATCCCCAAACTCGACTCGGTCGGGATCGTGGACTACGATCAACAGAGCGGGATGGTCGAGTTGACCGACCGCGTCCACCGGATCGACGACTACCTCACCGAGACCAGCGAACCGATCCCCTGGCAGCAGTTCTACATGGCACTGGCGCTGATCGGCGGCGCGCTGCTCGTGCTCGTCGGGCTCGACGTGGGCCCGTTCGGGACGATCCCGGAGCTGGTCGTCGGGCTCGTCGTCACGACAGGGTTCGCGATCTCCGCGACCGCGCACTACCTCTACTGGCGCTCCCAGCGACAGCAGGTGCCGTCTGAACTGCAGGACAGGGGCGACTGACGCAATCGCCTCGCGAGCCACACGGAGCGGGCGGAGTGCTGGACAGTCGACGACCGATCACCGGTGAGCCGTCACCGGCGCTCCCGCTCCGGATCGAACCGCCGCGCTCTCACTCGTGGACCACGCCGCTTCCGGTCCGCAGCGAGCGCATCGTCGAACACTCGAGACACGCGTACACGTGGTCCTCGTTGTCACCGAAGACGCGAGCGAACGCGCTCGTAACGTAACTGCCGCAGTTTCGACACCGGGTCGACGTGTCGTCCGGGCGTTCCTCGACCACCGTCGTGAGTTCCGCGGTCATATACGGTCGGCACGTGGCGTGGGGGGTGCTTTGTTATACTACGGCTATTGACGCGTGTTCGCGTTGGTACGAGCTTACTGGCCGGTTCGACGGCTGACGCGGGCGTTCCGGCTCGTGGAGCGGCGGCGAGGCGATAAGGGTGGGTGTAACCGCGCCGCGACGCTCGCCGAGTTTCTGCACGCTGTCGGCCGCCGCGACGGTCCTGAAACGCCTGAGAACGTGTCGCTGACCACGCAATAAGGGGGACAAAATTATTGGGGGTGACGACGAACACGTGGCAAGTCACCGAAGGACGCCACGGACGGGAGGTCGGTGACGGCCGCGGCGAGCCGCCGTGCGCGGCGTCGTCGGTGCGACGGAGACGGCCAGCGACGGGGTTGAGTGCGCAAACGACGCGGTACGGCCTGGCGCGACCAGGAGGACGATCAACCAAATGAATTCAGACTGGGACGATGTGAGCTTCGTTATCAGTTCGCAGTACCGGATCGCGGTCCTCAGACGGCTCGCGGACGGGCCAGCGACTCCGTCGAGAATCGCCAATGACGCCGATCTCGGCATCGCACACATCTCGCGCGCCCTCCAGGGGCTGCGCGACCGGGACCTCGTCGAGCTGCTCGTCTCGGAGGACAGACGGAAAGGGCGCGTCTACGGGATCACCGAGAAAGGCGGGGACGTGTGGCAGAAAATCGAGGCCGAAAACATGGTGTGAGCGGTCGACCCCGGACCGCCCGGTCCCCTGTGTCGCCGCCGGACCGACGTCACTCCTCGTCGTCGGACTCCTCCGGAACCAGCTGTTCCGGCGTCCGCTCGTGCATCGGTGTCCGTGCGAAGTCTGTAATCCGTTCCCACTCGCTATCTGTCAGCCGTCCTTGCATGCGCCAGTCCCTTCGACAGTCCGCGTCTTAGTAATACCCTTCTTAGTTCACAGGTAACCGGACCGTAAGAGGCACGTTCGACCGACGGCGGGGCGATACGAATCGATTCGCAGTTGATACGTTACCCGCTACGATCCGGTACCCAACGGTTCGAGCGAGTGCCTGTCGGTCGGCCGAACCGTTCGGAACCGTTTTGTGGAAATCGGCGCGTAGTCTACGTGTATCTCGTATGACCGAGACGGAGTGTTCGTGTAAGGTCGGTCGGGGCGTCGAGCGGTTCGGGCTCGCTGAGGTGAACGACGACCTCGTGCGCCGGTGGTGCGGGGAGGGACGGGAGCGCCAGAGCCTGCGCGAGCTCGCGACGTACTTCAACCAGCAGCTGCTGGGGGCGGCCGTCGAGTCCGCGGACGAGGCCCCGCTCTCCGGCGAGATCGAGAACCGCTACCGACTGCTCACGGCCGACGACGTGAGCAGCGGGGTCCGGACACAGACCCGCCGACGGCTCGAGGCGGCGGGCGTCCCCGTCGAGGAGGTGGAATCGGCGTTCGTCTCCCACCAGACCGTCCACACCCACCTGACCGAGTGTCTCGGCGTCTCCCGGGAGGCAGAAGAGAGCGACCCCGAGACGCGTCGGCGGGCCGATCGCGACCGCATCCGGGCGCTCCAGAGTCGCACCGAGGTCGTCGCCAGCGACGCGCTCGAACGCCTCCGCGAGACCGAAGCACTGGCGCTCGGGGAGTTCGACGTCCTCGTCGACGTGACCGTCCTCTGCGACGACTGCGGCCGTCAGCACGACGTGGGGACCCTCCTGGATCAGGGGGGCTGTGACTGCCGGGAGTGAGCCGCCGTCGTCTCTATGCACTGACTACTTTCCGCACGTACGGCTGTAAAGATGGACTTACTCCGCGACCGGCGCCGCGACCGGGGCACCGCTGTCCGGTGGTAACAAAACGTATGTAGGAGTAGTCACTGCCTTCTACACATGGAACCGGTAGAGTCGTCCGGTGGCGTCGAGGTCGCGGTGGAGAACCTCGGCGGGATCGACCGGACGCGCCGCTCGTTCGAACCGGGGGTAACGGTGTTGACGGGTGAGAACGCGACGAATCGGACCTCGTTTCTCACGTCGCTGATGGCGGCGCTGGGGAGCGACGACGTGACCCTCAAAAGCGACGCGGAGCGCGGGGAGGTTCGCCTCGCGATCGACGGCGAGACCTACACGCGGACGCTGGAGCGGACCGACGACGGGGTCCGAACGAGCGGCGACCCGTACCTCGACGACCCGACCGTGGCGGACCTGTTCGCCTTCCTGCTCGAGTCCAACGAGGCGCGCCGGGCCGTCCGCTCCGGGGCGGACCTGCGCGAACTCGTGATGCGCCCGATCGACACCGGCGAGATCAACGCGGAGATCGACCGGCTCGAAGCGGAGAAACGCGAACTGGACGACGAACTCAAGGACCTGGACGCGCTGGAGCGCGAACGGGCCGACCTCGCCGAGGAGCGATCCCGCCTGGAGGCGGAGATCGAGGAGACGGAAGCCGAACTCGAGGAACGGCGCGCGGAACTGGACGCGCTCGACGCCTCGGTCGAGGAGACCAGGGCCCAGCGCGAACAGCTCGAAGCGGACTTCGCGGAACTGGAGGCGGCCCGCTCCGACCTGGATCGGGCGCGCCGCCAGCTCGAGACCGAACGGGAGAGTCTGGCCTCGCTGCGCGAGGAGCGCACGGATCTGGAGCGTCGGCGCGAGGAGCTGCCCGACGACCCGGCCGACCGGATCGGCGAGATCGAGGCCGAACTCGACCGGCTCCGGAAACACGAGCGCTCGCTCGCGTCGACGATCAACCAGCTCGGACAGATCGTCCAGTTCAACGAGTCGATGGTCGACGGCGAGGACGAGGCGCCGGTGTCGGCCCTCGCCGACACCGACACGGAGGGCGACGTGACCGCGAAGCTCTTGCCCGAGAGCGACGACGTGGTCTGCTGGACCTGCGGGTCCGAGGTCGAGTCGGCGGCCATCGAGGACACCCTCGACCGGCTGCGGGACCTCCGCCGGGAGACGGTCGCCGAGCGACGCGAGGTGTCGGCCGAGATCGACGACCTCCAGAGCGAGAAACGCGACCTGGAGTCGACGCAGTCCGAACGCGACCGGGTGGAGCGTCGGATCGAGGAACTCGACGACGAGATCGATCGACGCACCGAGAACGAATCGGACCTGGAGTCGTCGATCGAGGACCTCGAGGCCCGCGTCGAGGAACTGGAGGGCGCCGTCCGCGACCGGGAGGACGCCGACTACGAGGCGGTCCTGGAGCGCCATCGGGCGGTCAACGAACTGGAGTTCGAGGTCGAGTCAATCCGGGAAGACCTGGACGAGGTCGTCGACGAACTCGCGGCGATCGAGGACCGACTCGACGAGCGCGAGGAACTCGAGGACCGCCGGGCGTCGATCACCGAGGAGCTGCAGGCCCAGCGCACGCGGATCGAGCGCCTGGAGGCCGACGCGGTGGAGACCTTCAACGAACGCATGGCGGAGGTCCTCTCCCTGCTGGATTACGACGGGATCGACCGGATCTGGCTCGAGGCCCGCGAGCAGGAGGTCAGGGAGGGACGGCGCAAGACAACCGAACGGGTGTTCGACCTGCACGTCGTCCGCCGGGGGGAGGACGGCGGGGTCTACGAGGACGCCGTCGAGACCCTGAGCGAGAGCGAACGCGAGGTCGCGGGCCTGGTCTTCGCGCTGGCCGGCTACCTCGCCCACGACCTCGACGAGACGGTGCCGTTCGTGATCCTCGACTCGCTCGAGGCCATCGACGCCGACCGGATCGGGCGGCTGCTCGAGTACTTCGCCGACCACGCCCGCTACCTCGTCGTCGCGCTGCTCGAAGCGGACGCCGCGGCCGTCGACGACCGGCACGAGCGGATCCAGATGGGCTGAGCGGACAGACCGAACGGGGGACCGAAAACGCGGGGGCAGGGCACGCACCCCGGCACCGGGTGGGGGCGGCTGGGCTTGCCGGGGCGCACAGGCCCGAACGGTGCTCTGGCCTAAAGTTATCCCCCGGATGTGATCCGCATAGCGCCCTGGACGCGCGGTAACCCCTCTGTACTCCGTCGCCTCCGCGACTGGCGGGGGCCGCGGGTGGGGTCGGCGTCCGACCGGTGACCGGCTTGGGAAGGGCACTGTGAGACTCTCCTGCGACCCCCGGTCCAGACCCGGTGGGAGGGACGGCCGGGCGGTCGGAGTGCGGCTCGGGACGCCGGGGCTAGCGGGGCCTTTCGGGCCCACGGCGCGGATACTGACGCCATAACAAACCGTCGGCTCGCGCCACCCTCCGGTATGTCCGAGTCCGTCGACTTCACAGACATCTACGCCGACGAGGCCATGGTCGACCGCGCGACCGAGGTCATCCGGAGCGGCCGCTACGTCAAGGGGCCGATGGTCGAGCGGTTCGAGGAAGCGTTCGCCGACTTCTGTGGGACCGACCACGCCGTCGGGGTCGCGAGCGGCACCGACGCGATCTACCTCTCGCTGAAGGCGGCCGGCGTCGAGCCCGGGGACGACGTGTTCGTGCCGGCACACACCTTCTTCGCGACGGTGAGCCCGGTGCTGGAACTCGGCGCGACCCCGGTGTTCGTCGACCACGACCCGGAGACGTACACGATGGATCCCGACGACCTGGCCGAGAAGGTGTCGGCGGCCGACGACCCCGCCGCCGTCGTCCCGGTCCACATCTACGGCCACCCCGCCGAGATGGACGCGATCGGTGACGTGGCCGCGGACCACGACCTCGCCGTGATCGAGGACTCCTGTCAGGCCCACGGCGCGACCTACAGGGGCGACCGCGCCGGGAGCCTGGGCGACGCGGGCGCGTTCAGCTTCTATCCCTCGAAGAACGTGACCGTCGCCGGCGACGGGGGGATGATCACGACGGACGCCCCGGACCTGGCTCGCGAGGCGCGAATGCTCCGCAATCACGGCCGCAACGACGACGGCGAACACGTCCGACTCGGCCTGAACCACCGCCTCGGCGAACTCCACGCCGCGCTGGGCCTCGAGCAACTCGACCACCTCGACGAGTGGAACGAGAACCGGCGGGCGGCCGCCGAGCGCTACACCGAGCGCCTGCGCGACGTCGATCAGGTCGACCCGCCGGTGGCGCGCGACCACGTCGAACACGTCTTCCACCTCTACGTGATCCGGGTGCCCGACCGGGACGACCTCCAGGAGTCGCTCGAGACGGCGGGGATCGACACGGGCGTTCACTACCCGGTCCCGACCCACGAACACCCGGCCGTCAGCGAGCGACTCGACGGAACGCCGCAGGTCCCCCGGACCGAGGAACTGACCGACGAGATCCTCTCGCTGCCGATGCACCCCCGCATCACTGACACGGAGATCGATCAGGTCTGCGCGACCATCGAGCGCCACTACGACCGATGAGATACGGGATCGTCGGCACGGGCTACTGGGGGAAAAATCACGTCAGGGTCGCGTCGGAGCTCCGGGACGCCGGCGTGGTCGACGAGGTCGTGGTCTGCGACGTCGACGAGGAGCGCGCGGCGGACCTGGCCGAGACTCACGACGCCGAGTACACCACTAGCCACGACCGCCTCGACGCCGACGCCGCCTCCGTAGCGACCCCCTCGCCCACCCACGAGGGGATCGCCACGGACCTGCTGGAGACGGGGACGGACCTGCTGGTCGAGAAACCGCTGGCGCTCTCGGCCGATGCGGCCTGGAACGTCGTCGAGACGGCCGAGGATCACGGGCGGACGCTCGGCGTCGGGCACATCTTCCGGTACCACGCCGGACTCAGGGAGCTGAAGCGCCTCGTCGACGCCGGCGAACTCGGCGAGATCGAGTACCTCCACACCGCCCGGTTTTCCTTCCGCGTCCCGCGGGACACGACGGGCGTGCTCTACTCGCTCGCCGTCCACGACGTCGACGTGTACGACTTCCTGCTCGAGGAGCGCCCCGACCGGATCCACTGCGACATGCACTCGACCCACCGCGAGGGCATCGACGAGACGACGACGCTCACCCTCGATTACGGGGACACGACGGGGGTCATCCACTCCTCCTGGCAGGTCCCGGCGTTCGGGAAGCGCCGCGACCTCGCCGTCACCGGCACCGAGGGCGCGGCCTACCTCGACTACCTCGCGGACACGGAGGTCGAGGTCTACGACGCGAGCATCGTCGCCGACGACGACGGCGACCTGCGGAAACGGGATCGTGGCAAGACGGTCCACGAGGCGGCCGACGCGGAACCGCTGAAGACCGAACTCGAGGAGTTCGTCGCGGCCGCACGGGCGGGCCGGGACCCGCCGGCCAGCGGTCGCGTCGGTGCGCGAACCGTCGCCCTGCTCGAACGCGCTGCGGACGCTGCCGAGGCCGGCGAGGTCGTCGACGTCCCCGCCGTCTCGACCCGTCAGACGGCACCGAATACGGATTAATACAGCGTAAACAGGGGGTTCAGTACGCCTCGGCGTCGACACCGAGCCTTTCGAAATCGGTCGTATTTTTCGTCACGACCGTCGCGTCGGCCGCCTCGGCGACGGCTGCGACGAGCACGTCGCCGGCCAGCGAGTTCAGTTCCGCCCGGTTCGTCGACCCGTCCTCGTGCAGTGGCGCTTCCAGGTCGGCGGCGACGACGGCGTGCTCCGACCGGAAGGGGACCACCTCGACCCAGTCGAAGGTCGCCCGGATCTCCGCGGGATCGAGTTCGCCCTGCAGCCGTCGACCGACCGCGATCTCCTTCAGGTTGATCGTGCTCGTCAGGAAGGTCGCCGTCTCCTCACGTTCCGCGAGGTAGTCGGCCACCGCGTCGCGACCGGCCCAGTAGTGGATCAGGAAAGTCGTATCAAGCAGTTTCGTCGTCACCGTCGTCCTCCGCCATCTCGGCGATCGCTCGCGTCTGTCTGTCGGCACTTCCCGCCCCGACGCGCTCGCGGGAGCGCTCGGCCGCCCGCTCCAGGTCGGCGGCCTCCTCGGCCGGCAGCGTCCCGAACCCCTCGCGCCAGTCGGCCGTCGAATCCTCGATCAGGCGGTCCACGACGTCGGTGAAGCTCTCGCCCTCGCGCTTGCGGGCCTTCAACCGCTCGTAGACTTCCTCCCTGATCCCGATCGTCTTCGTTCCCATACTTTGTGTTTGTGTACGCAAACACAAAAAGTGTGGCGGCGGGATTCGTCGCGGCCGGCTCACCTCAGAGGCCCGGCACGCCGAAGGCGTCGAACTCGGTGACGCCGGCCGAGGCGAGCACCGAGAGGACCACGACGGCCGCGATCCAGGCCACCAGTGCGATGGCGGCCGCCGAGAACCAGCCCCCGCGGTAGCGTCGCTTGATGACCCACAGGTACGCCAGGAAGACGAGGACGGGACCGAGTCCGGGGATGCCGCCGAAGAGCCAGCCGACGACGCTCCAGACGATCGCGCCGATCAGCGCCGTCCAGACGGCGTGTTCGTAGTCGCTCGTCCCCGTCACGAGCAAGGCGCCGACGTGGATGCCGAGCGCACCGATCAGCAGACTCACCAGAAACACGACGACGCTATCGACGAGTGCCATATCCTACCTGTCGACGCGGCAGTAAAAAAGCCGACGGCCGACGGCGCTCCCGTGTGCGGGCGCTACTCGGCCAGTACGTCCTCGTAGTCGGACTTCGTGAGGTAGAGTTTGCGGTCGCCGACGCGGGTCCAGGCCGGTTCGTGGGGCGGGAAGTCGAGCGCCCGGACCCGGTCGTAGAGGGCCAGTTGCGTCTCCGGGTCGTCCGTCGCGAGCGCTTCGGCGGGGATCTCCTTCAGGTCGGTCAGGCTGTCCTTGGTGTAGAAGTACCGCTCTCCGTCGTACTCGGACTGGGGCGTCGCGAGGTCGTCGATCTCGCGGGCGACGATCGAGGGCAGGCGCTCCTCGAACAGGTCGATCGAGGCGCCCCGGACCCGCTCGTAGAGGCTCCTTGCCGTGTCGTCCTCCGTGATCTGGACGAAGTTGCGGTCCACGATCGCCCCGGCGTCGACGTCCTCGGCCATGACGTGCAACGTCGTCCCGTGACGCCAGTGGTCGTCCGCGCGGGCGTTCATGATCGAGTGGCTGAACACGTTGCTCCCCCGGTAGCGCGGCAGTTCGGCCTGGTGGAGGTTCAGCGCGGCCTCGCCCGGCGTGTTCAGCAGGTCCGGTCCCAGTATGTTCGGGTAGTAGACGCTGAGGAGGTAGTCGACGTCCATGCCGACGACGGCGTCCTCGTCCTCGATCGTCAGGACCGGCAGGTCGTGATCGAGCGCGCGCTCGTGGACCGACCCGTCCCACCAGGCGTCGTGATCCCGGGGGTAGGTGACGACCGTCTCGACGGTGACTTCGTCGTGTGCGACGAGGCGCTCCAGACACGCCTCGCCCAGCGGGTGGCTGCCGAAGAAGGCGACCGATACCATGGGCCCACCTCGCCGTCGTCGGGTTTTGTTATGCGGCTCTTTGGTCGGCGGAGGCGGGCCGAGGGGGCGACTCAGATAGAACCGGACGAGCACGGGGGTCGCCGGGGAACGGCTCGGTCACTTCCATCGAGACGACGGCGGGATCGGGAGTCGGGTGTCGGTCGTCGGAAGCTCGGGTTGGCCGACAGCCGGAACGGCGACCGGCGGACCCGGACCTTCGAGACGACCGAGGAGGTGGATGCCTACGTAGGCAACTGAACGTTCACTGCATGAACGGCGGGCTGTAGGCGAATCGGTCACTGGCACTTCCATCATGGGGCCCGACGTGAATGGCGAGTCACTCAGTCGCGGTGAACCGACGCTCGGAGGGATATCAGGTAGAAACGGAACCTATAAGAAAATGACATCGACACAGTACGTATGGTCGGAAGGGGCGTCGGTTCGGTGCTGCGTGGGGGTTTCGGCGCCCTGTTGCGACCCCATCGGTTCGTCGAATTGCAGACCAGTTCGCACGGATCTACACGCGGCGAAACTGTTCGACAGGTGGCTACACTCCTTCTGGTATACGCCGTGAACCACTCCATCGTCGCCATTCTCGGGGTTAATCTGGCATTGCCCGGCGGACGTCCGGACGGCCTGGCGGTAGGGACTATCACGGGCGAGGGACAGTCGGTGCTGGCATTGCTGGTCGTCGGCATCGGCCTCTATCTGTTCTCCCTGTATCTCGGCGCGCGCATCAACCATCAGACGACCCGATCCAGCGCGTTCGTGGTCGGGTCGGTCGCAGTCACACTCACCATTCCATGACGACGGCACATACTGACACGGCGGCGGAATCGAGCGATCAGCAGAGCGACGACGTACTCGTCGAGACGACCCGGTCCCGCGCTGACCGATGAAGCGACGCCGCTATCTCCGCCGAGCCGGAGGGGTCGGATTCGTGATCGCCGGTGCCGGCTGTCTCCGTTCGGCCCAGTCCGAGGACCGATCCGAGCAATTGCGCTACCCCGATAGCGAGCGCGTCGCGTGGCACCTCCCGCTCGGCGGTCCGCGAAACGACAGCCTCAGGGGTGTGATCCCGGCCGAATCGGGCCCGGTCACGTTCGGTTCCAACGCCGGTGACGCGGACGCGGACACGCTCCGGCCGTGGCTCCTCGCCAGGGCGACGGACGGGACGGGTCGGTGGACCGAAACCGTCCCACCCGAAGGTATCGAAAGCGGTGTTCTCACTCCCACGGACGGGACCGTCCTCGCTGACGGTCGGTTCGGATTCGCACTCAGTGGGTTCTCGGAGCGAGCGGGCGGAACCTTCGGTGGGCTCCTCGTCGCGGACTCCGAGGGATCAGTCACCGCTCACGAACAGTACAGGCGGGACGTAACGACGAACCTCTTCGCGATCTCACGACTGGGTGATGGAACGGTGGTGCTGGGCGGCACGCAGCGCGGATCCGGCAGTTGGTTCCACGGCGTGTCGGCGGATGGGGAGACGCGCTGGGAACACGGTAGCGAGGCGGACCGGCGGCTAGTGACAGGACTCGTTCCGACGGCTGACGGGGCGCTGGCCGTCGGAACCGACCGCAGCGGATCGGATACGGACCTCGGGTGGACGGCGACCGTCGACGCTGACGGGGTGGCGTGGCAGGCGACCCTGGACACACCGGCGCGGTCGGTTCGCCGAGCAGACGGGAACTACCTCGTCCGGACGGAGGCGGGCTGGCACCGCGTTGATGCCGCTGGAACCGTCCTCGAAACCGACGTGTTCGGCGGCCGTCCGTATCCGATGACGGCGACGACGGACGGACGGCTGTTCGTCGGGACGACCGACGAAGACGGTCTGCTCGTCGCAACCACCGAGGACGGCACCGAGAGGTGGCGCGAGCGGATCGGTGGTGAGCGTCGAGAGGAACTGACGGACGTCGTCGCCCTCTCGGATGGCGGTGCCCTCGCCGTCGGTGCCACGCGGTCCTACCGGAGCGCACAAGAAGTCGCTTCGGCAACGGCGACACCGGACGGAACCGAGATGCGCTCGAACGCGTGGCTCGTCCGCGTCGA
This sequence comes from Halorientalis sp. LT38, assembly GCF_037031225.1. NCBI lineage: Archaea > Methanobacteriati > Methanobacteriota > Halobacteria > Halobacteriales > Haloarculaceae > Halorientalis > Halorientalis halophila. The sequence goes on from NZ_JAYEZN010000002.1 coordinate 66,384, forward strand.
CCTTTGAACACCGTCGGCAACCCGTATCACTCGGATTCGACCACGACGACACCGCGCGCTCCGGCACCTTCGTGCGGTTGACAGTAGTACCGATACGTGCCGGCTGTCTCGAACGTGTGCTCGAAGGTCGCGTCGGCGGCGGCGCTGACTGCACCGGAATCGAACGCCTCGCTCGCCGCGAAAATGTTGTGTGTTCCGCCCTCGCCGGTCCACGCCCAGCGGACGGTCGTTCCGGTGGAGATCCGAAGGACGGCTGGATCGAACTCTCGTTCGTTCGACGTGTCGGTACCGACGGAGACGGTCGCCGTCGCCTGGCCGGTCCTGTCGCCGAAACTGTTCTCCGCCGCGCTCCCGAGCCACTCCAGAGTGTCGCCCTCGAGCGCCCTCTCGGCAGGTGACGGCGTCGGGGTCTGCGTCGCAGTCACTTCGAGCTCTTCGTTCGACGGCCGATCGGACGGATCGGTGAACTGCAAGCACCCGCCCAGAGAACCCGCGAGGACGCCACCCAGGGACAGTACTCGTCGTCGACTCGACTCCATACGTGTCCGACAGATCCCGAGGGTCCGGTAAAAACCCACCGGGGACGACCTCCGGTGGACGGCGATCACGACCCCACTCACGCCAGCAGACCCCGCATTTCCCCGAGATCCAGCAGCCCGCTCGCGATCGCCAGACCGGCCCAGACCGCGCCGCCCACGAGGACCGCCCCCGCCAACGTGAGGACGCCGGAGACGTGGGGGATCAGGGGCCAGACGACGCCGCCCATCGCGACGGCGATGGCGCCGATCCGGGCCGTGCGGCCGAGCAGGTAGCCCATCTCCAGATTCAGTTCGCGGTGGATGTAGTAGACGTTGACCGCGGTGTAGGCCGAGTAGGTGACGACGGTGGCGACGGCGGCGCCCATCACGCCGTAGATGGGGATCAGGAGCAGGTTCAGGACGACGTTGCTCCCGGCGGCGGTCCCGCGGGCGATGGCCCGGATGCGGGCCAGGCCGAGGTAGTCCAGGCCGTTGCCGGTGATCTTGTGGATCGCGCGGACGATGACGAAGAAGCTGAACAGCTGGAGGACGGGGACGGCGCCGAGGTAGTCGGTGCCGACGAGGATCCGGATCGCGGGCTCGGCGACCAGCGCCAGGCCGACGGCGGCGGGGAGGTACAGTAGGAGGACGTTCTCCATCGAGCGCTCGTACAGCGTGGCCGCGCGCTCGGTCGCGTCGTCTGCGTGCTGGTCCCCGAGCGCGGGGGAGATGGTGAAGCCCAGGGCGGTGGCGGGGACGATACAGAAGTCGGCGATCTGTTTCGCGAGGGTGTAGAAGCCGACGGCGACGGGGCCGATCAGCACCCCGAGCAACACCTTGTCGACGCGGCTGTCGAGGACGACGCTGAGCCGCGTCGCCGCCGTCGGGACGCTGTACTCGAGGATGCGGCGGGTGAGGTCGGCCGCCGGCTCCGTGGCGACCGCGAGGTCCGCGAGCAGGCGGTACTTGAGCACGAGGAGGCCGACCACCGAGCCGGCGACGTAGCCGAGGACGTAGCCGCCGAAGGCACCGAGAGCGCCGAACCCGAGCAGGACGAACCCGACGGCGCAGAGCAGGCGGGTCAGGGAGTTGACGACGCTGATGAGCGCGGAGTGTTCGACCCGGTTGAACCCCTGGAAGACGTTCGTGAGGTAGGAGTAGACCGCGCGGGCGGCGACGAAGACCGCGCCGAGCAGGAGGAACGGTTCCAGGGCGGGATCGCGCAGCAGCGTGGCGAGTGGGCGGTGGACGAGTGCGACGACGATCGCGACGGCCGCGGTCAGCACGGCCAGGAAGGAGAGGGAGATCCGGATCACGTGGGGGACCTGGGACTCGTCGGTCGCGAGGAACTCGGTGACGTACCGGCCGGTCGACTTCGGGAGCCCCAGCGTCGCCACCATCGACCCGATGGAGAGCGCCGAGATGGCGAAGTAGAGCAGGCCGTAGGCCGCGGGATCGAGCAGGTAGCGGGTCAGCGCGAACAGCAGGACGGCGTTGGCCAGCGCGTAGACGACCCGCGCACCGAAGTAGGCCTTGACGCCCCGGACGACGCGTGTTGTCAGGTCCATCAGTCGACGTAGTAGAGTCTGAAGTCACCGTTCGAGCGGACGCGGTGGATCCCCGGCGTCGTCCGCAGGCCACGGAACCCCGAGAGGGAGTACCGGAAGCCGTCGTAGAGGGCGACCTCCTGCACCCGGTTTCGGTCGGTAACCGGGAGATACCGGTCGCGCTCGTAGTGCGTCGAGAGGTTCGAGTTGAACACCGGCCCCGGTATCCCCTCCTCTTTGCCCTCGAACAGCTTGCCGCCGGGCGTGCGGTCGGTGAAGGTCGTCCCGTAGGTGGCGTCGACGAACCGGCGGGGGCCGCCCCGGATCCCGGCGTACTCCACGGCCGGGTCGCGGTGCTCGAAGGAGTTCTGGTAGCCGTGCATGCTCGTTTCGGTCACCTGATCGGAGGGCTGGAAGATGTAGGGCGAGCCGTGGACGTGGGCGGCCTGGGCGGCGAGCAGGCCGGTGAACAGCAGGACGGCGGCGAAGCGCATCGTCCGCCAGGAGGGCCACGGGATCGACAGGGGGACGCCGTCGACGAGGCCGACCGCGGCGAGGATCGTGACGACGACCATCGCCGCGCCGAGATACCGGAAGGGCAGGACGGAGATGCTCGCGGCGAAGAAGACGAGGAAGGTCCCCGAGAGCAGCGCCAGCCCGCCGGCCAGGTACCGGAGAAGGGTCCCCCGGCGGGCCGGGTCGTCGAGCCGACCGAGCCAGCCCGCCAGCACGACGAACCCGGCGACGATCGACAGCAGCAGACTCACGCCGAACAGTTTCGCGAACAGTTCGACGACGCTCCCGCCCAGGATGTCCAGCGAACTGGCCCGGCTGGTCACCTCGTTGCCGACCGGCTCGACGCCGAGCAGGCCGCTGATCAGCCCGCTCGTCGCGCCGTAGAACCGCTCGAACCGCGGGGCCCACAGGAGGAAGGCGGCCGTCGCCAGGAACATCGGGGCGTAGAAGGGGCGCTGTCTGCTGATCGCGTGGTCGGGGACCCACCGCCGAAAGAGCCACTGGACGGCGACGATCGCCCCGAACAGGAGCAGGACGCTCCCGGCCTGCTGGGGGTGGAGGAGGACGACGGTGACGGAGGCCAGTCCGAGCAGGAGGCCGACGCCCGTCACGGCACGCGGGAAGCCCGAGTCGGGCAGGTCCAGATACCGGATCGCCAGGTAGACGATGAAGGGGACGAAGAAGATGGCCTGGCTGGTCGGATAGGGTTCGAGGAAGACGGAGACGTTGTTGATCGGCAGGAGGAAGGCGCCGGCGACGACGCCGGTCGGCAGCGCCCACCGGGAGTCGGCGATCGCCCGGACGCTCAGCGCGGTGAACGCGACGAACAGCGCGGTGAACGCGACCACGACGTACAGCATCGCCCGCGTGAGCGGGACCCCGAGCGTCCGGCTCGTGAACACGGCGATCGAGTGGATCCCGGGGTAGAGGAAGCCGAAGGGGCTGAGGCGGTCGCTGGCCAGCAGGCGAGCGAACCCGAGGTGGCTCAGCGAGTCGCCGACCCCCCAGAAGTAGTAGTTCCGGAGGATCGGCAGGCCGGCGACGGCGAGCACGCTCGTGCCGAGGAGGACGAGCGCGCCGGTCCGGACCCCGCGGGTCACCGCGGGGTTGTAGGCGACGAACAGTGCGAGGACGACCGCCAGTCCGAGGCCGGCCCAGAAGGCCGTCGGCGTCGCGGCGTACACGTCGAGTTCGTACCGGCGGCCGGGGTCGGTCCAGGCCGCGAGCGCGGCCGCGCCGAAGGCCAGATAGCCCAGCGCCAGCGCCAGTCGCGCCGAGCGAACCGGTTCAGTAGCCATGCGTCCTCCGTGTCGCGGTGTACGGGTCGGTCGCTGTCGATCCTGTCATTGTGAACTCCTGAGTGGTCCGCGACGGACCGGGTCAGTCGTCGTCGAGCACGGCGTCGTAGACGTCGCGGATGCGCTCGCCCATGCGATCGAGGCTCAGTTCTCGCGCGTGCTCGCGCCCGTTCGATCGCCCGTCGGCGCGCAGCACCTCGACGAGCCCCTCGACCAGCTCCGCGTCCGTGCGGCCGACGGCCGAGGGCGTGACGCCGTCGAGCCGTTCCGGCACGTCGCCCACGGCCGTCGCGACGATGGGCGTGTTGCAGGCCATCGCCTCCTTGACCGTGTTGGGCGACCCCTCCCGCCTGGAGGTCAACAGCAGCGCGTCGGCGGCGTTCATGTACGTCGGCATCTCGTCGTGGGGCACGTCCGAGATGGTGTGGAGCGTGATCGAGCCGTCGAGTCGCTCCCGTGCCCCCTCGACGACGCGCTCGGCGCGGGGGAAATCCTTGACGTCGCGTTTGGGCGGGTACGGGAAGAGGACGTGTCTGTCCGAGCCCGACCAGTCGAGGGCGGCGCGGGCCGCTGTCTGGGACTGGGGCGCGAACGTCTCCAGGTCGATGCCGTGGGGGATGACGTAGCAGTCCCGGTCGAGTTCGGCGGCCATCCGCTCGGACATGACGATCACGGCGTCGGCGTGCGGGACGAGCCGTCTCGTCACCCAGCCGTACTCCCCGAGCAGGTCCGAGCCCCACAGCGAGAGGACGACCGGGAGTCGCGGCTGGACGATCGCGGGCGGCGCCGTGAGGCCGTAGTTGGCGTGGATCAGGTCGTAGTCCCCGAGGGTGTGGCGAAACGCCCGGGTCGAGAAGCGCGCGTAGTCGAAGATCGAGCGGGTGCCGGTGGTGCCGGCCTTCACCGAGTTGCTGTGGCTCTTGCCGGGCACGGGGACGGTCCGCGTGGCGACGCCGAAGTCGGCGAGCGTGCGCAGTTGCCGCTTGTAGAACGTGGCCTCCTGGTTGGTCACGAAGCTCAGGACGTCGAGCGGGCGCGCGGCGGCGTCGGTCCGGGCGTCGTCCCGGTGGCGGCTACTGAGGGTCACCGAACTAGCGCCTGGTAGGTCTTTTTCGCGAGGTCCATCGTTCGACCGCCCGATTCGACCACGTAGTAGGGCACCAGATCCGCGCCGAACTTGCTCTTGTACTGGCAGAGCCGTTCGGTGTTCGCACCCATCAGGTCGTAGGTGGACACCGACTCCCGGGGTGGATCCTCGATCACGTCTTCGATGACTCGCCAGTGGATGAGGCTGTTGAGGCCGACGCCCTCGTGGACGGTCCGGGTGCCGCCCTGCCAGAAGTAGGCGGCATCGTTGGAGTAGAGCACGGTGATCCCGGTGAGGAACTGCCCCGTCCCGTCGCGGGCGACGTAGATCCGGGCGCGGTCGTTCTCCAGCATCGACGCGACGAGGTCCGAGACGTACTCCCACGAGAGTTTGTAGCCCCGGTCTTGCTCCTCGTAGCGCGCGCGGGTCTGTTCGTAGACGGCCCGGGCGTCGTCGAGGCCGCCGCGATCGACGGTGACGTCCAGGTCCTCGGCGTCACGGATGTCTCGCCGGAGGCTCTTGCTGAAGTCCTTGCGCACCGATTCGGGCTCGCGATCCTCGAGATCGAGCTGATAGGTGAACTGCGTCCCGAGGTCGAAATCCTGCCAGCGGAACGGCCTCGGGTCTGCATACGTCGTATTACAGAGCATACGAAACAGTTCGAGCGGTGAATCGCTCTCGATCTCGTCGAGGACGGCCTCGGTGAACCGCCGGTTGACCTGTTCCTGTTTGCGGCGCTTCGGACTGTTGGGCATCAACACGGGACCGAGTCGCGGGACGCCCATGGCCGGCGGGGGCGAGAACACGAGCGTGCTGAACAGCCGCTCGTCGACCACCACTGGCATGAGCCCGACGGGTTGATCGCCCTTGTACCCCGCGAACAGTCGGAGGTCGCCGTCGACGTGTTCCCCGAGCACCTCGAGGGCGGCCGGCGCGTGGAACACCTCGAAGCCCTCAGCTGGAAGCACCGACTCCCACTCGTCGATATCGATGGGTTCGACTCGCATCGCTGACTCTGCCAGCGAAACGCCGGAGCACCCCTTTGTTATCGTCGGCCTACCGTCGTTGCGGGGGGGACTGGGGGTCGGCGGTCGCCGGATGGTCCATGCTGGCGTACAGCTCACCGACCGGGCCGACCCAGGCGTCGAGTTCGAGCGCCCGCTCGATCAGTCGCCGGTAGAGCCGCTGGTAGCCGGTGTAGTCGTCGCTGAAGTACCGCGGGTGCCAGAGCACCGACATGGCCGCGTCGTTCTCGCGAGCCTCGCACAGAAGCGACTCACAGACCCGCCAGGCCCGCTCCGGATGCTGGCCCGGATCGGGGAGGGTCTGCTCCATGAGCGTCACAGGGAAGACGACGAAGGCGTCGTCGAACGGCCGGAAGGGCTCGTACCGGTCGCGGAAGCCGAACGAGTCCCGCGAGCCGGGCGTGGCGTCGTAGCGCAACCCGACCGCCCGCTGGCGCAGCCAGGTGCCGGGCCGCTCGAGGTTCAGGTAGTGCTGGCGCACGCCCCGGATCTCGTGGCCGAGGATGCCCTCGATGCGGCGTTTCTCCTCGGCCAGCAACGTCGCGTCCCGGTAGGACTCGAAGGAGCCGTGGAGGCCGACCTCCCAGCCGTTCCCGTCGAGGCGCTCGATGATCGCCCGGATCTCCGGGTTCGAAAGCGAGTAGCGACCGGCGTAGAGCTGCCAGGCGGTCGGGTTGAGCAGGTCCGACGCCGGACGGTCGGAAAACAGCGACTGCTCGTGGAGGAAGTACCAGCTCGACCGGACGCCGTGGGCCGCCTCGATGTCCATCACCCGGTCGAACGTCCAGTAGGGGTCCCGGCTGGGCAGCAGGTCGAGCATGTGGGTCGGATCCCGCTCGGTCACCGCGTAGTACAGCGACTGGTAGGTCTTGAACGGCCGGTCGACGTCGTGGGTGAGACAGAGCGCGAACGACGCCCCGTCCGCGACGGTGCCGTCCAGCCAGCTCATGACGCGATCAGGGCGAGTCCTCGCTTGACGACGTTCACGGCGGCGTCTTTCGTCCCCTCGACGATCCACTCCGGGCGACTCCCCGCCCAGCGGTTGGGGTGGGAGAGCAGACAGAGTCGGTCGACCCGCCCGGAGAGCAACAGTCCGGCCAGTTCCGGCGTCGAGTCGACCTGGATCGCCTTCTGGCCCTCGCCCATCGTGTGGTCTTTGACCTTCAGGTCGCCGTCGCGCCAGGTGCGGCCCGTGTCCGAGTAGTAGGCCACGTCGGTGAAGTCCATCGAGAGGTACGCCTCCCCCAGCAGGTCGAACTGGTCGAAGTCGGCGTGGTCCCACATGTCGCGGTTGTCGTGCGGCGAGAGGGGGTTCCCGTGCATGCAGACCGTGTCGACGTCGACGAGCGACCGGAGCCGGCCGAGTTCGTGCTCGAAGGAGGAAAGTGCGGCCCGCGGGTCGCCGTCGGCCCGGTCGAGGTCCTCGTAGTGATACCCCACCTCGTGGCCCAGCGCGGCGATGCGCTCGATCAGCTCCGGGCGGAAGGTCTTCTCGATGGTCCGGACGTAGTAGGTGCTCCGGACGCCGTGTTCGGCTTCGAGCCGGGCCATCGCCAGCGCGTTCCGCGGTTTGCGGTCCACGTCGTGTCTGAGGACGACGAACCGGTCGGGCAGTCCCGACCCGCCGTCCGTCGCCGCCGCGTCGGCCGTGGCCGTCGTCCCCGGGCCCTCGCCGGCCGCGCGCCGGCCGAGGTACTCCCGGACCGGCAGGAACTCGTAGCCGGCCGCGGCCCCCGCCTCGAGGAGTCGACTGTACATCGGATAGGTGAAATCGGCGTGTCGGGACATGGGAACGAACCTCCGTTGGTGTCCGCGGAGACCAGGTGCGCCGGCGGGCCCCGGCGGTCGTCCCGCCCGGCGTCGACCGTGGTCCGTTGGTCGTCCCGCCCTGCCGCCGCACTCGGCTTAGTTATGCCCGACCTGTGCCCTTGCAGGAACGTGTTGTGGGGCCTGAAAACCCGGGTCTCGGACACCTATCTGGGATGATGGGTTTCGGGCCCCTCGCGAGCAACCCCTCGAACGCTCGCGACGCGCCGGAATCCGGTCGTCAGGTGGCGTAACCAGGGGATAACTTAGGCGAGCGGAACGGTCGCTGCGCACGATGCGTACGATTTCGCCAGCGATCGTGGGCCGAGCCGTCGACAGGGGGTGGACCGGACAGCGACCGACCGGCCGCCGCGAGGCCGGTCGGGTCGGCCAATGAGCGGGGACCCCCAGCGGGTACTGTTCGACATCAACCACCCCGCACAGGTCCACCTGTTCCGGCCTGTCATCGGGGACCTGGAGTCTCGGGGCCACGAGACGCTGGTCACCTCGCGGGACAAGGAGATCACGACGGCCCTGCTCGACGCCTACGAGGTGCCCCACGAGTGCCTCTCGACCGAAGGGGGCGGCCTGCTCGCGACGGCCGCCGAGATGGGCGTCAAGGGGGCGCGCCTGTTCCGCCTGGCGCGCTCGTTCGACCCGGACGTGGTCGTGGCCCGGCCGAACCCGCCGGCCATCTACGTCGCGAACCTGCTCGGCGCGCGGACCGTGATGCTGCGCGACACGGTCATCCCATCCCGGGTGCTGCGGGCCTGCTACCGCGGGCTGATGCTCCCGTTCGTCGACGACCTCTGTGCGCCGGCGGGGTTCGAGACGTCCCTGACCGGGGGCCGGAACCACACGCTCGGCTTCCAGGAACTGGCCTACCTCCACCCCGACCGGTTCGAGCCCGATCGGGACCGACTGGCGACCCGCGGCGTCGCCACCGACGAACCGTACTTCGTCCTCCGGTTCGCGGCGTGGGAGGCCTACCACGACGTCGGCGGGGCCGGGTGGTCCACCGAGGGCAAGCGGGCCCTGATCGAGGAACTCGACCAGCACGGGACCGTCTACGTCTCGAGCGAGGGCGACCTCCCCGAGGAGTTCAGCGAGTACGAGCTGACCGTGCCGCCCCACCTGATCCACGACCTGCTGTACTTCGCGGACCTCTACGCCGGCGACTCACAGACCATGGCGACGGAGGCGGCGCTGCTCGGGACGCCCGTGATCCGCGTCAACTCGAAGGTCGGTGCCCACGAGATGCGCAACTTCGAGGAACTGGCCGAGCGGGGGCTGCTCTTCTCTTTCCGCGACGAGGAGCGGGCGCTGCAGCAGGCCCGGGACCTCGTCGCCGGGCCCGCCGCGACGGACTGGCAGCGTCGCCGCCGAGAGCTGATCGCCGACAAGCCCGACGTGGCGGCGTACCTGCGGGACCTGATCCTCGATCCGGACGGCGTCGAGCGGCGTCGCGGCGAGGCCCCGATCACGGTCGCGTCGAGCTGACCGCGCCGGGCGCGTTCGCCGTCGGCTCGGCGGCGCGGCGGGGTTAACGGTGCTTATCCGGGATTGGGGCGGCATAACAATGTGCGCCGGGCACCCGAGCGATTCCCATGTCGTTACGCACTGCCGTCGTCGGCGGCGGGACGATCTCCGACAACCACCTCGACGGGCTCGACTCGATGCCGTTGACGACGCTCGCGGCCTTCTGCGACGTCGACGAGGACCGCGTCAGAGAGGTCGCCGCCGAGTACGGGATCCCGGGCTACACCGATATGGAGACGATGCTGGCCGAGGCGGACCTCGACTGGGTCCACCTCTGCACGCCGGTCGGGACCCACCTCGAACTCGCCACAGCGGCCATCGAGGCCGGCGTCCCGGTCCTGATCCAGAAGCCGATCACCGAGACGGTCGCGGAGTACGAGCAACTCGCCGAGACCGCCCGCGAACACGGCGTCCACGTGGCGGCCGTCCACAACCACGACTTCGACCCCGCGATGCGAGAGCTGACGACCGCGCTGAACCACGGCGCAGTCGGCGAGGTTCGCACCGTCGAGGTCACCTACACCGGCCAGACCTACCCCGACTCGGTCCGCCGGGGCGACTGGGCCTTCGAGCTGCCCGGCGGGGAGTTCGAGGAGGGGCTGCCACACCCGCTGTACATGCTGCTCCGGACCGGCGGCTACCCGACCGACCGCGAGGACGTCCAGGTGATCACCCACCTCCGCGGCGAGTACGACCGCCCGTTCACCTACGACGGCGCGAAACTCCAGTACAAGAGCCGGGAGGACGTGCTCTGTAGCGCGACGCTCACGCCCGGCAACGTCCCGGACAAGCACGTCACCGTCCACGGCGAGGACGGCGTCCTGATCGCCGACCTGATCTCCCAGACGCTCGTGACCCTGGATCGAGACTATCAGGCCTCGCCGATCGCCCGGGCCCGGAACAACCTCGACCGCGCGGTCGACCGGATCGCCGGCAACGTCAAGAACGTCAAGTCGGTCGTCGAGCAGCGCCGGAACGACGACTGGGCGACCCGGACGGAGATGGACGCCCACGCCTACCAGTTCGAGGCCGAGGCCCTCGCGCTCACCGGGGACCGCGAACCGCCGGTCCCCCTCGAAGAGGCCGGCTGGACCATCCGGCTGATGGAAGCGATCCGCGACGCGGCCGACGCGGAGGTCGAGGTCGCACAGGACGTCTCGGCCACGGACTGACGCGCCGACTGTTTTCGATTCGCTCGCCTCTCAGGCGTCGTTCTCGCCCTGCAACTGCTCGGGGAGCGAGTGGTGCTCGGCCGGGACGCCGGCCGCCAGCGTCTCGGGCGGCACGTCGTCGGTGACGACCGCGCCGGCCGCGACGAAGGCGCGTTCGCCGACGGTCACGTCGGGCAACACGGTGGCGTTCGCCCCGACGGAGGCGTGGGCCTCGATGGTCGGTCCCGTCAGTCCCACGTCCGTCCGGAGCGGGTAGGGGTCGTTCGTGAGCACGGCGTGGGGCCCCAGGAAGACGCCGTCGCCGACGGTGGTCTCCGGCGGGACGTACACCCCCGTCTGCATGCTCACGCCGTCGCCGACAGTGCAGGTGCCGTCGAGGACGGCGTTGGTCCCGAGGACCACGTCGTCCCCGACGATGGTGTCCTCCCGGACGAGGGCGTTGTGCCCCGTCGCGAAGTTCCGGCCGATATCGACGTCGGGGTAGACGATCGTCCCCGCCCGGATGGTTCCCCCCGCGCCGATCCGCGGCGGGTCCTGCCCCTCGTCGGGGGCGAGTAGTTCGGCCGACGGTGCGATCTCGCAGTCCTGACCGATCAGTGGCTCGTTCACGATTGTCCCCCGGGAGCGAGCCCCCGCGCGGTCGATCCCCCGCGGCCTCGCCCCCAGCGAGACGGGGCTTACTCCCGGTAAGGGCTTTGTTATGGCGCTCCTGCGACCCCCGGATCGACCCGTCGACTGCACTGGCCCGGCGGCACGGGTCCACCACGGCGTCGGTGACCCTGTCGGTGACGGTCACGGCCAGCGGTATTTCGTGCGTATCGTTGTTTTCGGGATTGTAACGAAGTGGGCGGCGCCGCTATTCGAGCGGTAATGGGGACCGTCGTTCTCTCCATCGACGCCGAACTCGGCTGGGGGTTCCACGACTTCGCGGAGCCGCCCCGGGACCGCCTCGCGAGCGCGCGCCAGGGGTGGCAGGCGCTGGTCGACCTCTGTGCCGAATACCGCGTGCCCGCGACCTGGGCCGTCGTCGGCCACCTCTTCCTCGACGACTGTGACGGCCGGCACCGCGACCACCCCGCCCCGCCCGGCTGGTTCGATCACGAGCGCGGCCCCGACCGGATGTCCCGATCGCTGCGCTTCGCCGACGGGCTGATCGACCGGATCGACGAATCCGACGTCGAGCACGAGATCGGGATCCACACGTTCTCGCACGTCGAGATGGGGGCGCCCGAGACCACGGCGACCCAGGCCGACGCGGAGCTGTCGGCGGCCGTCGACGCCGCCCGCGTGCACGGCGTCGAGCCACGCTCGTTCGTCTTCCCGCGCAACAACGTCGGGCACCTGCAGGCGCTCTCCGACAACGGCATCACCTGCTTCAGGGGCACCAAACCGACCGACGACCCCCGGGCCGACGGCGCGGGGGCCGTGGACAAAGTCGCCCGCGCGACCGTCAGCGACGCCGGCCCGCCGCTGGTCCGCGCGCGGCGCAACTCGCTCGGCCTGGTCAACGTCCCGGCGTCGCTGTACCTGTTCGGGTTCGAGGGCGTCGCCCGCTCGGTGGCCGAACCGTTCGTCGGCGACCCCGTCGCGGTCCAGGCCAGACGCGGCATCGACGACGCGGCGGCGGCCGACGGGATCTTTCACATGTGGCTGCACCCGAACAACCTCGTCGCACCGCGGGACGTCCGGCGGCTCCGATCGATCTTCGAACACCTCGCCCGGGTCCGGGCTCGCACGGACCTGCAGGTCCGGACGATGGGCGAGATCGCGGCGGACGTCCTCGCGGATACGGCGCCGAAGCGAGTGGCCACCGACGGTTCCGATCCGGCCTAGCCGGTGTTGTGCTCGCAGAAGGGCAGGTCCCAGCTCTCGGGGTCGGCCAGGTCCCGACCCTCGACCGTCCACGGGTCGGGGACGTCGCCGGCGGTCAGCGGCATCGTGATCAGCACCGTCGGGTTCGAGAGCGGTGACAGCACCAGCCCGTCGTCGGGCCGGAAGCCGAAGGAGCGAAGCAGGGAGTCGGGCAGGCCCGAGCCCGCGACCGCGAACGCGTCGGAGTCGGGGTGGGTCCGGAGCAGCCGCTCGAACAGCGCCGCGACCGCGGGCAGTCGCTCCTCGCCCGCCAGCGGCACCACGTCGGCGACTTTGGTCTGAACGCGATCGCCGATCCGACGCGTCCCCGCGACCAGTCCGGCGACGGGCTCGCCGTCGCGTCGAGCGACGTAGCTGTCGTACTCCCAGCAGGGATTGTCGAAGCGCCAGTCGTAGAACGCCTCGTCGCGACGGACGTGGATCACGTCCGGCTGGGGTGCGGCCGCGATCTCCGCCAGCGTCTCGCTCGGCACCGACGCCCGCCGCTCGACCGAGATGTCGGTCCGGTCGTGGCCGTTGTGCCGGCGGTCGCGGAGCCGGTGGTAGCCGTCGCTGAGCCCGTCGAGCACCGAGCCGGCGCGGTCGGGGGTCCTGTCGCCGAACTTCGCTTCGAGGAACGCGGAGGGGCGCTCGATGCGGAGCCAGGTCCGGATCGGGCCGACCGTCTTCGCGCCGATGTCCAGGTAGCCGGGCCGGGAGCGCGCGTTCGGGATCGAGAACAGCACGTCGGGATCGCGCTGGCGGTAATAGGCGAAAGCGAGGTCGTTCATCCGGGAGAACAGGCCCCGACTCCGGTGGTCCGGGTGGACGACGGTGTCGGCCGTCTGCAGGCCCAGCATCGTCCGCGGGCCGACCCGGAGGCGGAAGGGCACGAACGGCCGCGCGCCGACCACCTCGCCCTCGTGTTCGGCCACGAAGACGGGCGTGTGGACCATGTAGGGCTGGTCCTCGAACTTCCAGGCGAACCACTCGCGGCTGCCGCCCTCCTCGAGTTCCGTGTTCCTGAACAGTTCGAGGTAGCTCTCGACGTCGCCGGGTTCCATCCGGCGGATCGCGTAGGTCTCTCCCTCGGCCTCGTGGTCGATCACGGGGTCGGACTCGGTCGCCAGGTCGGTGGGGTCGAGTTGCTGGCTCATGGCGCTCACCCGGTGATCTCGGGCTGGGCCTCCTGGAGCCGCTTCTCGGCCTCGTCGCGGTCCTCGGGGTAGCCGATGTCGAGGCGCCACCCCTCCAGCGGGATGGCGTCGATGGTCCGGCCGCTCTGGAGCAGGAGGTTCACCGCGTCGGTGATCTCGAACTCGCCCCGATCCGAGGGCTGGACGAGGTGGCAGGCGTGGAAGATGGCCGGCGTGAAGGTGTAGAATCCGGTCATCACCAGGTTCGACGGGGGTTCGTCGGGCTTCTCGACGACCTCGACGATCTCGCCGTAGTCGTTGGTGTCACAGACCCCGTAGCGACTCGCCTCTTCGCGGGGCACCTCCTCGACGAGGAAGGCGGCGTCGGCGCGGTCCTCCTGCTGGCGACGGACGGCGTCGCGGAGGTTGGCCTCGAAGACGTTGTCGCCCATCATCAGCATGAAGTCGTCGTCGATCTCCTCCTCGACGGTCAGCAGGGCGTGTGCGAGGCCCTGCTGCTGGCGCTGGTGGGCGTAGGTGATCGGCACGCCCCGGTACTCGTCGCCGTAGTAGCTGATGATATTCTCCTTGCGGTAGCCGACGACGACGAGCAGTTCGTCGGCGTCCAGTTCGACCAGGCGATCGAAGCAGTGGGTGAGGATCGGCCGCCCGTCGATCTCGACCATGCCCTTGGGCTTGTCTTCGGTGAGCGGGCGCAGGCGCGTCCCTTCGCCGGCCGCGAGTACGACGGCTTTCATGCGACCTGCCTCCCCGTGACCGGGAAAAAGTATGAGGCGGTTATCGTGATCCGGACGGCGACCCCACCGGACAGTCCGGTCGGTGCCGACGGGTCGGCCACGATTCGTCGCCGGAGCATTTCCGAATTTTTTCGTATGAGTAGCCTGACGTAGGAGTATACATGCAGGATAGACGACCACGACGGCGCACGACTGGACCGGGCGGGCGTGTATCGAGCGCGGCCAAGAACCGCTGAAACCGTGTCTAAATCGATGAAAGATCAGTCGTTTCTCGCGTCGGAGTGGGACTACTGCGTGGTCCTGGACGCCTGCCGGTACGACGTGTTCGAGGACGTGTACGAAGACTACCTCGACGGGTCACTGGAGCGGCGCCGGAGCAACGGGTCGTCGACCCCGGAGTGGGCCTACCGGACGTTCACCGGCGACCACGACATCGCCTACTTCTCCGGGAACCCGTTCATCAACGACCTCGGCATCTCGCTGTCCGATCTCAAGTGGGGCGCCAGTTGCGACTACGAGTGGACCGCGAACGAGCACATCAGCGACGTCGTCGACGTGTGGGAACACGGCTGGGACGACGACCTCGGCACGGTGCCGCCGGACAGCCTCGCGGAGTCCTACCGGGACCACGCCGACCTCGTCGCCGACGCCGACCGGACGGTCGTCCACTACATGCAACCCCACGCGCCGTACCTCGCGCGCGGGACGGGCCAGAAGCTCAAGCAGATCCAGAAGGGGATTCGCCGTCAGGACGAGGGGGACGGCGGCGGCGTCCTCTCGCCGGTGACCGACCGGGTCCGCCCGAAGGTCGAGTCGGCGCTCGACGGGAGCAAGCTCGCCCAGAAGGTGGGCCTGTGGCTCGAACTCGACCCCGTCGACGTCGTCCGGAACGGAACCCGCGAGACCGCGATGGAACTCTACGAGGAGAACCTCCGGATCGCGATGGAGTCGGTCGCGGACCTGGTGACGGAACTGGACGGCGACGTCGTCGTCACCGCCGACCACGGCGAGGCCTTCGGCGAGCAGGGCGTGTGGGAACACCACGTCGAGACCCACATCGACCCGCTGATCGAGGTCCCCTGGCTCGAAGTCAGGTGAGTCGGTCCCGAAATGGCCCCGGGGAGCCGGCCGGTCCCGTTCTCGTCGGTCAGTCGTCGTCGGCCACTGGTTCCTCGGCCAGCCGTTCGACGTGGTCCTTGTACAGTTCGCAGTCGCTCTCGTGGTCGAACTGGAAGCGGTCGTTGCAGATGTCGGCCTTCATCGGCGAGACGAACTCCTCGGTCACGCCGCAGTACGGCCGTTCGTGATCGAACTCCTGGTCCCCGTCGCTGCGACGGTACTCCAGATACGGACACGTCATGTCCGGTGGTCCACCGGAGCGAGACAATGTTATTCGGAACCTTGGCGCGGTAGCAGTCCGCTACCGTCGCAGGACCGGGCGGCTCGCGGGCCGACCGGTCGGGCTCACTCGATGCCGAGGATGTCGCGGGCCTCGTCGGGCGTCGCGAGGTCCCGGCCCATGCGCTCGATGATCTCGACGGAGCGTTCGACGAGCTGGGCGTTGCTCTGGGCCGGTTCGCCTCGGTCGTAGTAGAGGTTGTCCTCCATCCCGACGCGGACGTGCCCGCCGAGGATGGCGCCCATCGTCGTGAGCGGGAGCTGGTGGGGCCCGGTCGCGAGGACGTTGAAGTGACTCTCCTCGGGCAGGTTGTTGACCATGTTGAGGAGGTTCTCCGGGGTCGGGATCGTGAACGTGCCCGGCCCGAGGATGACGTTGATGTAGTACGGCGGATCGAGGATGTCCTTCTCGATCAGGCGGTAGGTCTCGTTGAGGTGGCCGTTGTTGAACACCTCGAGTTCGGGTTTGACGCCTTTCTCCTTCATCTCGCGGGCCAGCGACTCGATGTTGTGGCGCGTGTGCTCGGTGATGATGTGCTGGCCGCGGTTGAAGGGCCCCATGTCGAGGCTGGCCATCTCCGGCGGCGGGTCCGTCCGGATGCCGGCCACGCGGTTCTCGTAGGGGCTCTGCCCGCCGGTGGTGTTCTGGATGACGATGTCGTCGCACTCCTCGCGGATGGCGTCGTTGACCGCCTGGAGGCGTTCCGGGTCGTTCTCGCCGCGTTCGTCCCGGCCGTGAACGTGGACGATGGCGGCCCCGAGCTTCTCGCACTCGCGGACCTGCCGCGCGATTTCGTCGGGTTGTTCTGGGAGGTTCGGGTTCGCGTCTTTCCCGTGGACCCCGCCGGTCGTCGCCACGGTCAGGATCAGTTTTCGCTGATCGAGGTAGTGCTGGTAACTCATAGGTTCTCGACGTCCGGATGTCCCGTCGCCGTCCCGCGGCGAGGGGCACCGCCGGGCGCGTTCGCAGGGCCCGGCTGTCCGGCTGTGGACTCGGTGGACCTCGGATCCACTTTGTTTTTCCACCCTTACCCGCCGGTGCAGGCGTCGTGGCGGAGAAAAGCGACGAACCGTGTCGCAGAAGAGAGACGTCAGGGGGGACCGGACCGGGACGTCACGACCGGGGCCGCTCAGTTGCAGTCCGACAGCGAGACGACCGAGTCGGCGTCGGCGACGATGAACGCGTCGTCGCGCAGGAAGTCCTCGTCGTGGGGGAGGATGACGTAGTGGCCACCGTCCCCGGAGGACTCGGTGATGTCGAGTTCCAGCGGGTCGTACCCGAGGTCGTGGGGGTCGGGGTCGGCCGGCAACTGCCGCCAGTCGACGGTTTCCGATTCGCTCATCCTCAGACCTCCAGGATCTTCACGCCGGCGTTGCCGTCGACGCTGATCGAGTCCAGGCTCCCGGTGAACCGGAAGGCGTCCTTGCCGTTGCCGACGACGCCGACGACGCGCCCGTCGTCGACGTGGTCGGTCATCTTGTCCCAGGGGAGCCCCTCGCTCGTGTCCGAGCGACCGGCGTCGTACTCGGCGGTGCCGGTCACGGAGAACTGGTACTTGGCCACGCTCTGGGCGTCGCCCGTGCCGTCGATGACGAGGACCTTGTGCTGCTGGTCGTCGCCGCCGTCCGAACCGGAGTCCGAGTCGCTGCCGGCGTCCGAGTCGCCGCTCGACCCGTCCTCGCCGACGATCTCGGCGAAGGTGGTCGCCTCGCCGTCGAGTTCGACCGCGACCTCGTAGCCGCTCGTGACCTCGTAGCTGGTGATCTCGCCGTCGAAGGTGTACGAGTCGACCGCGGCGGGGTTCATCTCGACGCTCGTCGCGGTGAAGGTGCCGTCCTCGTTCTCCGTGATTTCGTCGGTGTTGGGTTCGGCCTCGTCGGCGAACTGGATCGGGCCGGTCGTCGTGAACCGGGCGTTACAGTTCGTGTCGGGGTTGTCCTCGCTCGCCTGCAGGACGATCGAGTGTTCGAGGGGCTCCTGCTCGGCGTCCGAGCCGTCCTCGGAGTCGGAGCCACCGTCGTCTGAGCCCGATCCCGCGCCGGCGCCGGGGCCGCTGGGTTCGACGTTCTCGCCGATCGGCTTCCAGATCGAGTAGTCGGTGTTGGGCGACTCCGCGTTCGATCCGGTGACCGTCTCGAAGTGGTCCGGTGCGTAGTGGTCGGCGTCGCCGGTGAGGTGGATGTTCTCGCCGCTCCAGTTGCCCTCGATGTCCCACTCGACGGAGAACGTGGTGCCGCCGTCGTTGGCGACACGGAGGTTCCGGAGGACGCCGCCGCCGTCCTGGCCGTCCTCGTCGAACTTGACCGCCATCGCGCCGGTGTCGGACCAGTTGAAGTCGCAGTTCTCGATGGTGATGTCCGATCCGGGGTCACCGATCTTGATACCGCGCTGGTTCCAGCCGGTGTTGCCGCCGGGGGCCTTCTCCGTCGCCTCGAAGTAACAGTCGCGCACCACGCTGCCGTCGGGCCCGAGGCGGACCGCGGACATCCCGGTGTTGACGAAGTCACAGTTCTCGACGATGACGGCCCCGTTGCCGCCCTTGTAGGGGTCGGAGACGTAGCAGGCCACGTTCCCGAACATCGAGAAGTAACAGTTGCGGACCCACAGCGTGCCCGCGTGGTCGTCGCCGGCGTAGATCCCCGTGGAGTCGGAGCCGTCGACGGTCCCGTCGGGCATGTTGACGTTGACGAGTTCCATCCGCGCGCCCTCGTTCGCGCCGACGCGCCAGCGGGACTGCTCCTGGCCCTTCTTCCCTTTCAGCGTGATGTTCTCCAGCCGGACCGTCCCGCTCTCTGCGGTGACGTCCGGGCGGACGAGCTCCTCGGGGGCCGGCCGATTGAAGACGACGCCGTCGGTCGAGCCGACCAGGGCGGCGTTCTCGTAGCTGCCGCCGAGGCCCTCGCCCTCGAACTCGTACTCGCCGGCCGGGATCCGGACCTCCGTTCCCGACGAGAGGTGCTCGTCGAGGTAGGGGTCGATCAGGTCGCCGTTGCTCAGGCCCTGCTTGCCCAGGTCCACGGTCGTGTCCGTGAAGTCGACCGCGCTCCCGCCGGTCTCCTGTGCCCCGGCGGAGCCGAGGAAACTCGTGGCGCCGACCGCGGCCGCCGTCCCACCGACCGCCTTCAGCAGCGACCGTCTCTCGATAAGCCGTTCCTTCCGACTCTCACTCTCTTCCTGGCGACGTGCCATGTCCGGGTAGGCAGACAGTAAACATATAATGGTTCTGACCGGTCTGGGGCCAGAACCCCTCGTCTACACCGCAGTTCGCTATCGATGGGCGCTCGACGGTTGCGACTTGCTTGCAGGCTGGTCGTCAATACGGGTAGGTGGTTGCTACCGCGCGGGCCGGAACGGACGGGGGCGGTTCGTCACAGCGGCCGTTCGTTCACCGGCTACAAACGGCGGGTAAGATCACCTTACGCGACCAGTACCGGCGATGGGGGGCCGGGACACGTCTGCAAAATTCTTCATAACAATACCGTCGGTGGCACAAGGGCGACCGATGCCAACAGGTCGTCCGTCACGGATGCAGACTCTCTTGCTCGGGCTCGACGGTGCCTGCCTGCCGGTGCTCGAACCTCTGATCGAGGACGGCACCGTCCCGACGCTGGGATCGCTCTCTCGCGGGGGGTACGCCGACGGCCTCACCTCGCAGTTGCCCCCCTGGACGCCCAGCGCCTGGCCCTCGCTGTACACGGGCGTCAACCCCGGCAAACACGGTGTCTACGGCTTTCTCTCGTTCGAGGGCTACGACTGGACCGTCGTCGACCGCTCCGACGTCGACGAGTTCGCGATCTGGGAACTGCTGGACCACCAGGGCCACGACTCGGTGGTGGTGAACGTGCCGGTCACCCACCCGCCGCGCCCGATCGACGGGGCGGTCGTCCCGGGCTACGTCGCGCCGGAGAACCCGACGACGGTCCCCGAGGACGCGCTCGCGATGGCCGACGCCCCGGACTACGAGATCTACCCGCCGAAAGCACACGAGGTCTCGCGGGACGAGCAGGTGGCCGCCTTCGAGCGACTGGCCCGCTCGCGCGGTCGCGTCTTCGAGAACCTGGTCGCGGAGGTCGACCCCGCCTTCGGCTTCCTGGAGTTCCAGGTGACCGACACCGTTTTCCACGAACGGCCCGGCGACTGGGAGGCCGTCGAGTCCGTCTACGCCGCCGTCGACGAGACCATCTCCCGGGTCCTCGACGTCTGCGAGCCGCGGAACGTGCTCGTGGTCAGCGACCACGGGATCGGCGAGTACGCCGGGTACGAGTTCCGGGCCAACGACTTCCTCCGCGAACGGGGCGACGTGACGGCGACCGCGGAGGCCGAGGGGATGCCCTCCTGGGACAGCATCGCGCGCAACCAGCTCCGGAACGGCCACAATCCCGACGAGCACGAACCGGGCCTCCTCGAGCGGGCGGTGGCGACGGCGGCCCGGGTCGGCGTGACCAGCCAGCGGATCGAACGCGTGCTGGAGCCGCTCGGCCTCGCCGACGCGGTCACAGCAATCGCGCCGACCGACGCCATCAGGGCGGGCACCGAACAGGTCGACTTCCGGGCCTCGAAGGCGTACGTGCGCGACCGGATCGAACTCGGCGTCCGGATCAACCTCGCCGGCCGGGAGCCCGACGGCGTCGTCCAGCCCGAGGAGTACGACGCCGTCCGCGCCGAGTTGATCGACGCGCTCTCCGCGGTCGAGACCCCGGAGGGTCGGCCCGTGTTCCAGTCCGTCTACCCCCGCGAGGAGGTCTACGAGGGGCCACACCTCGAGGACGCGCCCGATATCGTGCTCGAGCCCGCGGGGTTCGAGCATTTCCTCTCGGGTGCGCTCCGCGGCGAGCAGTTCGACGCACCCCGCGAACCCTGGAACCACAAGCGGACCGGCCTCCTGATCGCGACCGGCGAGGACGTGTCGCCGGAGGCCATGGAGACCGCAGACCGTCCGCACATCTTCGACGTCGCGCCGACGGTGCTCGCTACCTTCGGCGTCCCGCCCGGCGACCGCATGGACGGGCGAGCGCTCCCGCTGGTCGAACGGCTCGACAGCCAACCGTACCCCGAGTTCAATGCACGAGACATCAGACAGCGCGACAGCGGCACCGTCGAACAGCACCTGGCCAACCTCGGATACCTCGAGGACGTCTGAGTCCGTCGGGGGCCGGACGCGGTTGACGCGCACGGTCCCGCCGGCCCGCTGGAACGAGTTCTGTGACGTCGCTCCCGCGGCGACTCCCTTCCACCGCTACGAGGCCCTGACCGTCCTCGCCGAGCGGTCGGGCGCGACCCTGCACCCGTTCGTCGGCTACCAGGACGGCAGTCCCGTCGGCCTGTTCCCCGTCTTCGAGCGGTCCCGCGGCCCGGTATCGACGCTGTTCTCCCCGGTCCCCGACCTGAAGGTCCCGTATCTCGGCCCGGTCCTCTTCGACCTCGGGGACGGCTCGCCGTCCGACCGCGAGCGGCGCCGGTGGGCCTTCCTCGACGCCTCGCTGTCCTGTTTCGAATCGCGGTTCGAACCCCGCTACGTCCACGTCCGGACGACTCCGAACTTCGCCGACCCCCGCCCGTTCGTCTGGCGCGGGTTCGACCTCGTGCCGCGCCACTCCTACGTGGTCGATCTGACCCCGGGCCCCGAGGCCCTGCTCGACTCGTTCAGCAGCGACGCCCGCCGGAACGTGCGCGACCCGCCCGACACCGTCGAGATCCGCGAGGGCGGCCACGACGCCATCGAGCGGATCGTCCGCCGGGTCACCGCCCGCCACGAGGAACAGGGCGAGACCTACCTCGTCACTCCCGAGTACGTGAGCGAGCTCTACGACGCCCTGCCCGACGGCGTCGTCCGGCCCTACGAGGTCGTCCTCGAGGACCGCGCCGTCGGCGGGATGGTGACGCTGGAGGCCGGCGACACGATCTACCGGTGGCAGGGCGGGGCCAAGCCCGACGTCGACGCGCCGGTCAACGACCTGCTGGACTGGGCGATCATGCGCGAGGCGATCGACCGCGGGATCGAGCGGTACGACCTCGTCGGCGCGAACGAGCAGCGACTCACGGACTACAAGGCCAAGTTCGCGCCCGATCTCGTGACCTTCCACAGCCTGGTCGCCAGCACGCGCCCGATGAACCTGGCGTCGACGCTGTACAAACGGTTGCGTTGAGGAGTCGAGGCGACCAGTCCACCCGCTACTGACACCGCGACAACGACGCCCCGGTGCGGAACCGGCGGCGCTGGGCGGTCGCGTTCTCGAGGACGAGCGGGTCGCCGGTCACGTCGACCGTGCTGCGCGCGACGACGTTGCCTTCCGAATCCGAGAGGTGGATCCCGTTGCGCCCACGTCCGCGCTGGTGGACGCAGAGGTTCTCGAACCGGCAGCGGTTCCGGCCGGCGACGCTGATCGTCGCCTCGCCGCCGGCGCCGCCGACGGTCCGGACGTTCCGGATCGACAGGCTCGGCTCGTCGCCGCTCGCCGCGGCGATCTCGTCGGTCGGTCGTTTGGCGTTGATCGCCGGCACGTCGTCGGCGTCGATCCGGAGGTGCGTGTCGCGGACCGTCGCGGACTCGAGCCACTCGGCCATCGTGATCGCGCCGTCGCTGCCGGTGACGCGCCTCATCTCCACGGTCGCGTTCTCGACGGTCACGTTTCCGCCCTCGCGGAGCCTGATGCCGCGCATGTTCTCCAGGCCGCTGCGGGTCGTGTTGCAGGTGACGCGCACGTTCCGGACGAGGCTCTCGCCGCTGACCCGGACCCCCGAGATGCCGTTGTTGGCGTAGTGGCCGCCCAGGACCTGGACCGGGCCCTGCGCGGGCGAGGCGTAGAGGCCGTTGTCCGGCCAGCCGGCGACCTGACAGCCGACGAACGACAGCTCCCCGACGCTCTCCTCGCCGACGTAGATGCCGGTGTTGGGGAACGCCGTCGAGCCGCCGTCGGGGAGCCGGACGTTCTCGACGCGGCCGGTCCCGTTCTCGTCGGTCACGTCGAAGCGCATGCCGTCGTGGTCGACGTCCTGGCGGCCGGTGACGCCCACGTCGCGGACGAGCAGGCCGTCGTCGACGGCGCAGTGGAGCGGGCGCGCGCCGGTCCGCTCGGCCGTGACGTCGAAGTCGATCCCCTCGAACCGGAGGTCGCGCACCGCGCCGTCGGTGCCGAAGGAAAGCAGCGTCGCGGCGAACCCCTGGGGCGGGCGAAAGAGTGCCCGGTCGCCGACGAACCCCAGGTTCGAGACCGAGTCCGTCTCGAGGTTCCCGTCGAAGCGGTACTCCCCGCGCGGGAAGTACAGGAGAGTGTCGTCGCCCAGTTCGCTC
Source organism: Halorientalis sp. LT38 (assembly GCF_037031225.1). Classification (NCBI taxonomy): domain Archaea; kingdom Methanobacteriati; phylum Methanobacteriota; class Halobacteria; order Halobacteriales; family Haloarculaceae; genus Halorientalis; species Halorientalis halophila. Next base: position 89,327 of record NZ_JAYEZN010000002.1, read on the forward strand.
TCGAGCACCGACTCGACGGGCTCGGACCCCGTGTTGTCCGCACCCGCCGCGACGACGTTGACCGCCCGGTCGTACTCGCTCGCGAGCCGGCCGGGGACGTCCCGACCGGCCGCCCCCGTCGCCGGTTCCCGCGTCGCCTCGGCCGGGGGCTCTCGGTCCCCGGGCGTTCGCTCCTCGGAGTCGAAGAGCGAACAGCCCGCGAGCGCGCCCGCCGTGCCAGCGGCGAGCGCCTGGAGAACCCGGCGGCGGGAAGGAGCGTCTGGGAACCGCTGTGTCCGCGTCACGTGCCTGCAAACGAGTCGCTACTGTTTCGTTATGCCCTCCGAAGGCGGGCTAAGCCGTGCCTTCCGACGGCGTCGCTCCGCGCCCGCGGGGCCCACTCGACTCCGATCTCGATCGCGCCGCCGAGGCCGCCGCCTCAGTCCGCCGTGGCCTCCGGCTCGTCGGTCCTGGACCCCGACCGATCCGCGGGTGCGTCGCCGTCGGCCTCGTCGCCGGAGTCCGCCACGACGGCGCGGTCGGCGAACCGCCTGCGCTCGAGGACCGTGCCGGCCAGGAACGTCAGTGCGCCGACGACCGAGAGCGAGAGCGCGTTGCGGACGCCTCGTCTCGTGCCGTCGCCGCCGACGGCCTCGGCGAGTGCGAGGCCGACGCCCGCCAGGCCGGTGACCAGTCCCGTCCCGTAGGCGAGCCAGGTCGGGTGGAAGGGGCCGCGGAGGTACTGCTCGCGCAGCCGGACCAGGAAGTTCGTGAGCAACATCGCGGAGACGCGGGGGACGTACGTCGACAGCGAGATGTGGCTCTCCTCGTCGGCGTAGGTCGCCTCCCGGGGCACGTCGGCCACGCGCAGTCCCTCGCGATTACAGGCGACGAGGAGGTCGTTGCAGTAGCCGTAGAACTCGTACATCCCGTCGATATCGACGCGTTCGAGCGCGGAGAGCGAGATGGCGGTGTAGCCGTTCTGCGGGTCGCCGATCCCCCAGTAGCCGCTGGCGACTTTCGTCAACAGGGTGAGGACCCGGTTGCCCAGCAGGCGCAGGCGGGGCATCTCCTGGACCGTCTCGGGCACGTGGAGACGGTTCCCCTTCGCGTAGTCGGCCCGGCCCTCGACGATGGGGTCGAGGACCGCGGCCAGGCCCTCGGGACGCATCTGCCCGTCGCCGCCCATGACGGCGGTCACGTCGATGGCGTCCGCGCGTGCGCGCTGGTAGCCGGTCTTGATCGCGCCGCCGACGCCGCGGTTCTGGTCGTGCTGGATCGGCACGACGCGCTGGTCGAACCGGGCCGCGCCGTCGGTCGCGGCGGGGGCGGTCGCCTCGTTGACCGCGGCCGCGGCGGCGGTGATCTCCGTCCAGGTGTCGTCGGTCGACCCGTCGTCGACGACGTACACCCGGTCGACGTAGTCCGGGACCGTCCTGATAACGTCGCCGACCAGCCCCGACTCGTTGTACGCGGGGACGACGACGGCGACCGTGTGGTTCCTGTACATGTTACCGCCGTACCCGCTGGAACGCCGCTGTTCCCGTCCTGTACACGTGCATCCCGCGTTTCGAGAACGGATTCGGGCATTGTTATTGGGAACTTGTTTCAGTCGTCGTCTTCGCCCCACCTGTCCCGGGTTCGGCGGCGACTACGGGCGCCGACCCGACTAAAACCCCGCCGCCGATTCGGCCCGCGGCGACCGGTCGGTCCACCTGGTCGCCGGCACACGCCGTCTACCGACCGGCCCGGACGTCGCCGCTGGGCGAGCGAACACCCCCAGCGTTGGTAATCACCGCGTTACTTTGGCCGGACCGCACCCCGGATCTGGTGATGCCGATCAGCCCTGCCGCCAGCGCTCGCGACGCGTCGCGCCGCCGATCAGGTCGTCCACGCGGCTCGAATCGACTTCCGGGGCCGAGTCCAGTCCCCCAGCGCGGCGCTCGGGCGGCGACCGACGTGGTCACCACCCGGACGGGCGTCTGAGATGTGGCCCTGGGAACACGCCGCCGTGGCGTACGTCGGCTACTCGCTCGCGCTGCGAGCGGTCGGCCGCGACCCGCCCTCCGACGCCGCGGCGGTCGCGCTGCTGGTGGGGTCACAGGTACCCGATCTGATCGACAAGCCGCTGGCCTGGTGGCTGGACGTCCTGCCCGCCGGTCGCTCGCTGGGCCACTCGCTGCCCTTCGCCATCCCGGTCGTGGTCGCCGTCCTCGTCGCCGCCCGGGGGCGCGGCCGGAGCGCCGTCGGGGTCGCCTTCGCCGCCGGCTACCTCCTGCACCTGCCCGGCGACGTCGTCTATCCGGTCATGCTCGGCGATGGGCCCGAACTGGGATTCCTCCTCTACCCCTTCGTCGAGGCGGCCCCGTCTGCGGGGCCGGGCGGCTTCGAGAAACTGGCCGCCCTGGTCGTCGGGTTCGGCGAGTTCCTGCGGACGCCGCGGGGGACGCTCTACCTGCTCGGCGAGCTCGTCCTCCTCGCGCTCGCGGTCGCCGCCTGGGCCTGGGACGGTCTCCCGGGCCCCGGACTGTTCCGCCGGCAGGTGCGCCGCGCCATCGCGGGCTAGGGGCCGTGTGCGGGCCCGACCCTCGACAGCGTCGTCGGTTGCCGGGCCATAACAATACCGGGGTCGGGCGAAGGGCGATCGAACGAGCGCCTTCATGACACGACGGAACTTCAGCGTCGCGCTCGGCGGTCTCGCGCTCTGCGTGGTGGCCCTGCTGGCCGGCACCGGGGTCGCGACGGCCGCCGGCGCGGGCGCGGCGACGGACGGCCCGGGCTGTCCCGTGGGCTGTGACCGCCTGGCACAGACCGAGACGCCGCAAAACGAGACGGAGACGCGGCCGGACTGGCGGCTGCGCGGCGAGATGACCGCGACGGTGACGCGCGAGTCCCCGTCGACGTTCCGCGTCGCCGTTCGAAACGCCGGCATCGCGCGCGACGCCGGCGTGGCAGCCCCCGGCCAGGTCGGGCGCGTCGGCGACGGCGAACTGCGCGGTCTCTCGATCAGGTCACACGGCGGCGCCGACCGGTTCGAACTGTCGGTCTCGGTCGCCGACTCGGTCCGGAACCTCTCGGGGGCCGCGAGCCAGCGATTGCCGTCGGCGGGGGTACTCGACACGCCGCTGGTCTACCTGAACGGCTCCTCGGACGCGCCCAGGCGGGCGTACACCGTCACGTACACCCTCGACGTGGGCGTCGACGACCTTGAGGAACGCGGGGCGCGGGACCGCGACGCGGTCGTGCTGGCCTACCACGACGGCGAGTGGCGCCCGATAGACAACGCGACCCGGGTCCGTGACGGGAGCGAACTCGTGGTGAACGCGACCACGTCGGGGACGGTGCCGCTCGCGTTCGGTATCCGGCACCCGAACATGACGGTGACGAACGTCACGTCGACCGGACGCTTGCTCGCGAACCGGACGGGGACCGTCGACGCGACGGTGGTGAACCGCGGGAGCCGGGACGGCCGGCAGACGTTCGAGATCGAGACGGAAAACGAGACTGTCATCGGGAACCACTCGATCTTCGCCCGCGCGGGCCAGCGGCGGACGGTCCAGGTGCCGGTGACCCTCCCCCGGAGCGGCGAGTGGCCGATCGAGATCGGTGACGCCGAGACGACCGTCCGCGTCGACGCACCGCGCCCGAACCACGTCGTCTCGAACCTCTCGATCGACGCCGAGCGGATCGAGCCCGGCGGGACCGTGACGGTCACCGCGACCGTCACGAACGCGGGGACGGCGGACGGCGCCGAGGTCGTTCGCCTCCGGGCGTTCGACACCGTGGTAGACGCCCAGCGGCTGTCGCTCGCCCGTAACGAGACCCAGACGGTTCAGTTCACCCAGCGGTTCGAGGCGGCGGGCACCTACACCGTCGCCGTCGGCAACCAGAGCCGGACGGTGGTCGTCGGCGACGGCGGCGCCACGCCGACCGGCCCGGACGAAGAAACGGCCGCGGACGCGTCTGCGGCAGACGACGCGGCTCCCGCCGACCCGTTCGAGTGGGCGGTCGTCGTGATCGGCGCGAGCGTGGCGGTCCTGTTCGGCGTGGCCGTGTTGGGCCGGTACGTCTGGGACTAGACGCCCGTCGAGACGTTCACCCAGAGCTGGACCGTCCGATCGGCCGAGGACCCGTTCGCGTCGGCGGGCGCGTCGCCGCGGTAGAGGTAGTAGACGAGCCGCTGGTCCGTCCCCGCCTGCTGGGGGCGGATCCGGTGTGGCTGATACCAGGTCTGTCCGGGCTCGATGGTTCTGGAAAAGCGGTGCTGTTCGGTCTCGGAGACCACGCGGATGCGCTCGTCGAACGTCTGGACCTGCTGGAGTTCGGAGACGACCGTGTACTCGACCGGTTCGCGGTACTGGTTCTCGACGCTCACGGTGAGCTGGGCCGGCTGCCCGCGGGTGAGGTTCGTCGGGTAGTCGCCGCTGACGTAGCCGGCACTCCCGTTGTCCGTGACGAGGGCGAGTTCGCTGTACTCCGGGCCGGGCTGGGGCGTGGCGAACGCGTAGGCCCCCATCCCGAGCCCGGCCAGGACGCTGATTGCGAGACAGAGGTTGATCGCGGTGGTGAGCGCGGAGCCGCCGGTCAGGAACGCCCGCCCTCGCGAGAGCCACTGCCCGGTCGGGACGCTGTAGCGTCGCTCGGCCGGGAGTCTGAGCCGACGGACGGTCGCCACGAGCGCGGTCAGGACCGCGAAGCCGGCGACGACGCCGACGACGCGCCCGGTCGACAGCGGGCCGACGACGGCGACCACGAGCGCCAACAGCGGGAGCAACGTCAGGCTCGCGCCGAACGACACCGCGACGCGCTCCGGGAAGGTGAGCGTGAACGCCGTTCGGCCGGAGCCGGTACCGCGGGCCGAGCCGGGGAACAGCGCCGCCACGAGGACGTATCCCGGCGCGAAAAACAGGAAGGCGCCGCCGAGGAGGAACCCGAGCAGCGAGCCCCCGTCGGTGCCGCCCCAGTTCGGCCCGACGAACAGGACCAGCACCAGGACGAGCACGAGGTCGAAGGGGACCGCGCGAACGACCCGGCCCGCCGCGCCCCAGCGGGAGGGAGACTGTGTGCTCATCGTCTGTCGGCCCCGCTCAGCGGCAGCTGTGTGTCGTGTTGACGCCGAGACATCGGTACGCCGCGGTACAGCGGAGGCGGGCTTTGTTATGTTTCGATTATGGGCGCGTCGGCCCCGAGACCGGCGGTCAGGCGGAGGTTCCGATCCCGTGATCGGCCGCTGGGGCGGCCTCGAGCGCCGCCAGGAAATCGTCGACGGAGACGGGGTCGCCGTCGAGCTGGCAGGGGAGGACCGCCTCCAGCTCCGTGTCGCTGTAGACGCCGATACAGAGCCGCGGGAGGACGATCTTCCGGAACGTTTCGCCGGTCGTGGACGCGGAGACGGTGCACTCCTCGAACGGGGACTCGACCGGCACGCCGAGGTCCCTGGCCCAGGCGCTGAACGCCTCGACGCGGTCGAGGATCCGCTCGCCCGCGCGCGTCTCGCCGCAGTGCCCGTCCGGACAGACGGCTTTGCCCCACACGTCGACCGAGACCGTCTCGAGGACGCCCCGGCGTTCGAGGCTCGACAGGCGGCTCAGCACCCGATCCTGCTGCTCTCGCACGCCGATGGGAGGCGCGAACGATCGCACGAACACCTCGATACGTGGCGGCCGACTGCTCCGGAGCGATCGCATCTTCGCGTCCCACCACTCACTGGCTTGGTCTGAGCTACGTCTCATTGTTACCCGTCCCTGGTTCCGTCCAGGGTTACAGAATAGGCTGCCGCGACTGTGCTTAAGTATCTCGACCGTTCGGGTCGGTTGACGCGGGCTTACCGCTGCCCGAACGGACGGACGGATCCGTGGTCGCACGTCGCGGTGGACGGGATCCACACGTCCGGATCGGAAGGGAGAACTTACGCTGGCTGTGCCCGTCGCTGTGCCGCCTGAGAGGCGAAGGCAGCGGGGAACCGGTGCTGCCTGCGCGGGTCCGGCGAGGCTCCCCCTCGGAACGGTGGCGCCCGTTCCAGGGCCGTGTGGCACGTCACGCAACTGTGCGCGAGACCCCCTGTCCAGGAGGGTCCACCCGAGGAGACGGTCGAATAGACCATTGTTATTTGCCGGGTACGACACAGTGCCCGGCCGACCCGTTCAGGGCCGCCACGTCGCCGGATGCCGGGGATTTCGAACCGCATAACGATACCACTGGCCGTCGACGATCCGATGTCGCGTCACACCAGGCAGTGGAAGGGTAGCTCAGAGGCAGAGCACCGTCGCGACCCTCGGTCCGACGGAGGCCGTCAGGCCCCGCGTGGTTCGATTCCCGCCCCTTCCGTTCTCCCGACACTCGGTTCGCAGTCCGCGACGCGTCTCGAGGCGCGCCCCGGTCGCGATCCGCGCGCCCGATCGTTCGGACACCCCGTTTCCGGTGAAAATTCGCGGTCCCGCGTCCCGGCGTCGGTGCCCAGGGACACACCGGATTTCCGGTGAAAGTGGCTCCTACTCCCGATAAGGAGTGCCCTAATGAAAGAATAGTAACACGGGATCTGCTCGCGGAGACTGCTGTGTAACCGCGATAGAGCTGCTTGAATGCCCGATTTCACCGGAAACGGGGTGTGTTAGTATATTATTACTGCCCCGTCGGGGGCGAGGCCATCGTCAGACGGTTGTCAGATAAGGGCGCCGACACCGCGTTTCCGGTGAACCGTTTGCGGGTCTTCGAGGCGGGGTATATCGGGAAAATAGTATACTTTCCGATGAATGAGGTGTGCGGTTCGCGGCGGGGTTCGACGGGTCTCGGGAGTGGTTTCATCGGAAACCCGGTGTCCTGCTCTCGGGGAAAGAGTAAAGTCGGGTCCACCGGAAATCCGGTGTGAGAGGATGTCCGAATCCGACGACCTGTTCATCCGGGAGGATCCGATTTTCTCGAACAAGGAGCTGTTGGAGATCAATCATCTCCCGGACGAGGGCCGGATCGTCGGACGCGACGAGGAGATCAGCCAGCTCGCAAACGCCGTCAACCCCGCCATCTTCGGCCAGAGTCCGAGCAACATCCTCATCTACGGGAAGACCGGCACCGGCAAATCGCTCTGTGCGAAGTACGTCTCCCAGCGGCTCATCGGGACCGCCGACGAGGAGGGCGTCACGGCCGGGTTCGCCTACGTCGACTGCGCGCAGGACTCCACCGAAACGCAGGCCGTCCAGACCATCGCCAGCGCCCTGAACGACGAGGCGGCGACGGGGGTCAAGATCCCCGACCGGGGGATCAGCACGGCCACCTACTACAAGCGGCTCTGGTCGATCCTTGACGCGCAACTCGACGTCGCGCTGGTCATCCTGGACGAGATCGACAAACTGGACTCAGACGACATCCTGATGCAACTCTCCAGGGCCGGCGAGGCCGGCAAGATCGAGGACTGCAAGATCGGCGTCATCGGCATCAGCAACAAGATCAAGTACAAGGATCGGATGGACGAGCGGGTGAAATCGAGCCTCTGTGAGCGGGAGTTCGTCTTCCCGCCGTACGACGCGACGCAGTTGCGCTCGATCATGGAGGCCCGCAGCGACGCCTTCCGCGACGGCGTGCTCGACGAGTCGGTGATCCCGCGGGCCGCCGCGCTCGCCGCCAAGGAACACGGCGACGCCCGGAAGGCAATCGACATCCTCCGGTACGCCGGCGAGATCGCCCAGTCCAACGACCTGGGCACTGTGCGGGAGGACTTCGTCATCCAGGCCCGCGAGCGCGCCGAGACCGACCGGTTCCGCGAACTCATCCGAGGCTCGACGCCACACTCCCGGCACGTCCTGCAGGCGCTGACCGTCCTCTCGCTGGACGAGGGCGACGAGGAGGCGTTCCGGACGACCCGCGTCTTCGAGGTCTACCAGCAGATCTGCCGCCAGGAGGGGGCCGACCCCCTCTCCCTGCGCCGGGTGCGGGACCTGCTGAAGGAACACGCCTTCCTCGACATCCTGGAGCAGTCCCGCCACAGCGGCGGGAGCGCCGAGGGCAGTTACACGGAACACCAGTTGCTGGAGGACCCCCACGTCGTCAAACGCGTCCTGGCCGAGACCGTCGACTCGTGAGGCGGTGACGACGAGCGATCTGGCAGACTTCAGCCAAAGCAGGTAAGTCCCAGGGCTCAATACGGACCGTATGGCCGAAGGGTCGATCAGCTACGCCCTGGTACGGAAGGTCGCGGCCGAAAAGTCGGTCGATCCGGAGGTGCTGACGCCGCTGCACGACGTCATCGACCCGGACGCGCTCGAATCCCTCTTCGACGACTCCGACGGGTCGATGCTGCGGGACGGCTACATCGTCTTCAGCTACGAGGGCTTTACCGTCCGCGTGGACCACGACCGCGAGATCACGCTCTCCGAGGGACGGGCGGAGGCCTGACCTCGTTCCGTTCGCCCGGATCCTATCAGAAACGAACGATAGGACTGTAGTACGGGCCGCGAGCAGATTCACGGAAGATGTTCGACGAGCGATCGTCTGCCGCCCCGGAGACGCGACCCGAGTCGTACGCGTATCCCGTCGCGCTGGTCGGCCTCTTCCTGGGCGCGTCCCTGTCCTTCGCCACCGGACACGTCTGGATCGGGACGGTCGGCGTGGTACTGCTCTCCGTTCTCTCGCTCGTGTACGGCGCCCTCCAGTTCCCGGACCGCCTCGACTAGACGAGTCCGAGGACGGCGCCGCTCACCGCCCCGACCAGGGTCTCCCAGATCGAGAATCCGACCGTGATCGACAGGACCGTGTCGAGCCCGAAGAAGGCAAAGAGCGCGGCGCCGAACAGGTGGGCCTTCCGCAGGTCGAAGCGGTGGGAGAAGCGGTAGAAAAAGAGGGCGTTGGCCAGACTCACCGGGATGATCGCGAGCATCTCGCCGACCCAGATGGCCGGGTGCGCGCCGTACTGGATCGCCAGGCCGATGGTCACCAGCTGGGTCTTGTCGCCGAACTCGCCGACGGCCATCATGCTGAAGATGGGCAGGAAGCTGCCGAGCGTGGTCGGGACCGTCCCGATCACCGGGAGCTCGTACCCGTCGACGGCGCGGACGCCCGAGCCGTCGGTGTCGAGCGGCTGCGCCTCGGGGGCCGGGGCCGAGCGCCACAGTGCGGCCGCGAAGAACAGGAAGAGGGCGGCGGTGATGGCGTCGAGGTAGACGGCCGGCAGCGCCTCCTGGATCGCCTGCCCGAACCAGATCTCGAGGGCGGTCCACCCGGCGAAGGCCGTCCCGGCGGCCGAGACGACGATCAGCGGGTTGTACCGCGTCGAGAGCCCGGCGATGAGGAACTGCACCTTCTCGCCGGGCAGGACCACGAGCTGGGCGGTCATCGCGACGAGCATCACCTCGAGGAAGCCGCTCATGACTCCGAGGGAGTGGACGTGTCGGCTGCGTCGTCGTCATCGACCGCCTTCGCCCGGATCGTCCCGGCGACCCCGTCCGGCAGTTGCTGCTCGCCGTCGTCGTGGGCGACGGTCAGCAGGCCGATGGGCGCCTTCTCGACGATCCGGAGGTGACGGCCGGGGACGATGCCGGCCTCGGCGAGGTACTCGAGTTCCGACTCGTCGCGGTCGCGCACGCGCGAGACGACGACAGTGTCCCCGACGGAAAAGTCCGTGAGCGGACGCGTCTCGTCGGCGGCCGGCGGTTCCAGCGTCGCTGCCGGGATCGGGTCGCCGTGGGGGTCGACCGCCGGATCGCCCAGTCGCTCCGCGATCCGGGCCTCGAACTCCTCGCTGATGTGGTGTTCGAGGACGTCGGCCTCGTCGTGGACCTCGGTCCACTCGTAGTCGAGGTGGTCGACCAGGAACGCCTCCAGCAGCCGGTGGTGTCTCACGATCTCGACCGCGACGGTCTCGCCCTCGTTCGTCAGCTCCACGCCCTTGTACTTCTCGCGCGCGACGAACCCGCGATCCTCGAGCTTCTCCATCATGCTCGTCACCGTCGGCGCGGTCACCTCGAGGGCCTCGGCGATCACCGACGTCGCGACCGGTGCCCCACGCTCGCGCTGGAGCTCGTAGATCACCTTCAGGTAATCCTCCATCACGTCGCTCAGCATTCGTTACTGTGAATTAGACGCGTCTAAAGGATAAATCTGACCCTTCGAACGACGTTCGTTCGGTCCGTCGAGCGCGCACGCACGTCGCTCGTCGGTCGCAAGACGCCGATATCCGGGCCGTTCGCGAGAGATACGCAACCGGGACTCGACGGGATCGAGAAGTGCTCACAAGACTGTTTACGATATATTACAGCGTATACTTGGTGGGTCGGACGACGAAACGCGCGGTGCGGGGCGGCTAGAGGTTCCAGTCGACGTTGGCGGCGATCTCGAGGTGGTCGGTCGAGTGCAACACCGTGGCGACGCCGACGCCGACGAGCACGGCCCCTGCGAGGACCCCCGACGCCAGGACCGTCCACACCGCCGGCCCCGCGGCGGTGATGGACGGTGAGTACGTGGCGATGGCCCAGAAGAAGTCACCGAGGAAGACCCCGCCGCCGATCAGGAGGATCGTCCCGAGGAGTCGACTCGGGGTCGGCGTGGCGGGCTTGTCTTTGATACGCATCGATCTAGGTACTGTCTTCGACCGAAATAGGCGTTACTACGGACACGACCGTCGAAAGGACCGTCCGAAGTCGGTCTCGAGCCGGTCACTTGCCGGTACTATCGGCCGTCCGAGCCGCAACCAACTGCGAAGAGAGCGACTTCGACGCGGCAGGTTCTCAATTACAATGCCGTCGCCACCGAGTGTGAGACCCGGATGTACAGAGGGCGAACTGTCGCAGTCGTGGTCCCGGCGTACAACGAGGCGGGGTTGGTGGGCGAGGTACTCGACTCGGTCCCGGCCTACGTCGATCGGATCTACGTCGTCGACGACTGCTCGACCGACGATACCTGGGCGGAGATCCGCGACCACAGCGAACCGGAGCAGCCGGCGGTTGCGGCCAAGGCCGACGGTGGTCGCTCGACGGACCGGATCGTCCCGATCAGACACGAGGAGAACCGCGGGGTCGGCGGCGCGATAAAGACCGGCTACCAGCGGGCGCTCCGGGACGGGATGGACGTGACCGCGGTCGTCGCCGGCGACGGCCAGATGGATCCCTCGATCCTCGACCGGTTCGTCGAGCCGATCGTCGACGGCCGCGCCGACTACGCGAAGGGCGACCGGCTCCAGTCCCGGGAGCTGCGCTCGGCGATGTCGTCCTTTCGCTCGGCCGGGAACTTCCTGCTCACCTTCCTCACCAAACTCGCCAGCGGGTACTGGCGCACCAACGACCCACAGAACGGCTACACCGCAATCTCGCTCGACGCGCTCGAACGCATCGACCTCGACGGGCTGTACGACCGCTACGGGTTCAGCAACGACCTGCTCATCACCCTCAACGCCCACGGGTTCCGCGTTGCCGACGTGCCGATGCAGGCCGTCTACGGCGACGAGGAGAGCCACATTCGCTACTCCTCCTTTGTCCCGCGGCTCTCGGCCCTGCTGTTGACGGGCTTTCTGTGGCGACTGAAGGTCAAGTACTGCCTCGTCGACTTCCATCCGCTCGTCTTCCTCTACGGGCTGGGGACACTCGGCGGCGCCGCCGGGCTCTCCTTCGCCGCGCTGACGCTGGCGGGCGGCGGCTCGCTGCTCGCGGGGAGCGTCTCGGTCCTCATGCTCCTCGTTAGCTGTGCCCTCCTGGTGTTCGCCATGATCTTCGACATGCAGCACAACGAACACTTAGAGGAGAAGGTCTCGTACTGACTCAGCCCGGCGAAGAGTGGGTGGGCGACGGCGACTCCGTCTCCCTGGTCGACCGGGAGATGCCGGTGACCCGGTCGATGTCGCGCGGGTTCTCGGCCACGTTCACGAGGAGTTCGGTCAGATCGACGGTCTCGGACAGCAGCGCCTCGCGACGGGTCGCCCACCGCTCGGCCGCGCCGTCGTCGGTGAGCAGTTCGAGCGCCGTCGACAGCACGCCTTCGAACTCGGCGACGTTGCGGACGAGGCCGCGCTCTGCGAGTTCGACGAAGTTCCCCATGTCGTCCTCGCCGACGAAGGAGTTCGAACGGACGGCCGGCGTCCCCAGGAGCGCCGCTTCGGTGACCATGGTCTGGGTGTCCGCGACGAGCAGCGACGCCTCGGCGAGGGCGTCGTGGAGCCGCGCGGGGTGGAGGTCGAACGGCCGTGCCGCCGTCGCCCCGACGTCCAGGTCGCCGCCCTCGTCGGAGACGAAGACGGTCGCGTGCTCGTCGAGCGCCGTGATCAGCTCCCGAACCTGATCCGGAGTGAAACCGCCGTGGCCCACGTCGTGGTGGGAGCCGAAGGCGTTCAGCCGGAGGACGACGAAGGGGTCCTCGCCGACCCCGAGGTCATCCCGCACCGACGGGTCCGCGTCGAACGTCTCCGGGTGGAGATAGGCCGACTCCTTGAACCCGTGGAACACCCGATGTTTCGGGCCCAGGTCGCGCCGGAAGGTGTCCGGCGTCAGCAGCGCGTCGGCGAGCGCCCGGGCGATGCGGTGGTCGAGCGTCGTCGGCTCGGAGTCGTGGACGAGGATCGTCCGCGCCCCCGTGAGTGCCCCCGCCGGGGCGGCGTAGGCGCCGATCCCGAACACCACGTCGGGGTCGAACCGGCGCGCCTCAGCGAGCGCGCGGGCGTACTGCCGGGGGAGGTTCGTCAGCAGCGAGCGCTTGGTCGTGTCGCAGCCGCCGTAGACGGTGTAGGGGAGATCGGCGGCGTCGGCGAGCGCGAGCGTGCAGCCGTAGTCCCGCGCGAGGACCCGGACCTCGTGGTCGCGGGCCTGGAGTTCCGCGACGACGTTCTTGTACAGGTGCACGTGTGCCGGCGTGTTCACGAAAATCAAATATCGCATCGAGCGGCTGTCGAACGGCGGACACCGTAGTTACACGCGACCTTACGGGTGACCGACCGTTTCCTACCGGGCGAGATACAGATCGTACTCCCCCGTCGTGGACACGCGATCGACGCCGCGCTGGTGATCCAGCGACCGGAACTGGGCCTTCGAGTAGCGGAGTTCGCGGAAGACCTCCGTCTCGCGCTGGCGGTTGCGCTCGTTCACGACGAGGTAGAGCGGGCCCGGACTGGCCGCCGGGAGTCGCGTCAGGTTCTCCCCGGTGACGCTACGTTCGTACTTCCCCTTGGCCGCTTCGTACCCTTCGACGGCGTGGGCGTAGCGGTACGGTCCCTGCCGGATCCCGGCGACCGGCACGTCCGGATCGCGGTGCTCGAAGGTCGTCGCGTAGCCGTCGAACTGCTGTTGGGAGACGTGGTGATTCGACAGGTAGAGATACGGTGAGGAGAACACGGTCACGACCGTCAGCGGGAGCAAGACCACGAACAGCAACACGACGCCGATCCGGACCGTGCGGCGCGAGACGACCGTGCCGAGCCCGTCTCCGAACCGGACCAGTCCGAGCGACCCGAGGAGCGTCGCGATCAACAGCAGGTAGCCCAGAATTCGGAAGTACAGCGAGGCGATGTTCCCGACGAAAAACAGGAAGAAGAGTGGAACCGCGAACGCGCCGCCGACGGCCATGTAGGTCACGAAGGTGTCCGTGGCGCCGCCCGAGACCGCGGTCTCCGACTCCGTGGCGTATGCGAGCAGTAACACCGCGAGCAGCAGGGAGACGCCGATCCCCACCAGGGCGGACACGACGAGGAAGAGCACGCCGGTGACACCGGAGAGGAGCGAAGACAGCGGCCGGGCGTAGATCGCGGCGCTGAGCGGCAGGAGCGTCAGGATGCCCATGAATCCGTACCCGAGATACCGTCTGGACGCCGAGAACCGGTGCCGGAACCGGCCGTGGATGTTGAGGAGGACGAAGAGCCCGGCGAGCGCGACGTATAGCAACGCGGCCGGGAACATCCGCACCAGTAGCTCCGCGGGCGAGGCGCCGATCGCGGACAGCGAACTCGCCTGCGAGGCCGTCTCTCGCCCGGCGGTGGCCGACCCCTGCACGAACTCGAGAATCGACGGGACGTACGTTCTCGAGGCCGTCTGGAACTGCTCGGTCCGGACGACCCACGCGAAGAAGACGCCGATCACGAAGACGGTGTGAACGAGGAGCGACCGGACGGCGATCGGTCGCCTGCCCCCGAGGCTCGCGTAGCGGAACGGATCCTGCTCGCCGGACCCGCTCCCGGAGAGGAACTGGACGACCGTGATGCCGACGAACAGCAGGATGACGTTCAGCGCCTGTAGCGGGTGGCCGAAGACGAGCGCGACGGACGTGAGTGCGAGCAACAGGCTGAACGGCGAGGCGAGCGAGTCGCGCGGATCGAAGACGAACCGGAGCGCGACGTAGATCACGAGCGGCGTGAAGAACATCGCCTGCGTGTACGGGTGCACCCGATTGAACGTCTCGAGGTTCGTGATCGGGAGGAGCAGAAAGGACGAGAAGGCCGCGATCGGGACGGCCTGCGGTCTGGAACTGACCGTGCGAACGATCAGCGGCGTGAAGACGAAAAACGGGATCGTGAACGCCACCATCGCCAGCAACAGCGAGTGTTCGAGCGCGGTCCCGACGACGTCGTGGAACACGAGCGCCGTCGAGTGGAGGCCGGTGTACAAAAGCTCCGTCACGAAGTACTTCCCCGCTTCGATGTCCCGGATCCACCCGAGGTGGGTCGCCGGGTCGCCCGGCCCGGCGAACGCGTACCCGCGCAGGAGCGGGAGTCCGACGACGGCCGTCAGCGTCGCACCCCCCAGGTAGAGCGCGGGAGCCGTATACCGTCCAGCGGCGGGCAGGAGCGAGAGGGCGAGCGCAACCGCGAGCGCGACGCCGGCACCGACCCAGAAGACGGTCGGCGTTCCGGCGTAAATCGAGAGCTCGTACCCCTCGGGGGGCGAGGAGAAGGCCCCGAGAATGGCGACGGTGAGCGAGAGGAACCCGACGCTCAGCAGGAGTTTGGCGACGTACCGCTGCCACAGCGACTGCCGGGAGCCGCTCGTCATCGGCTCGCCCCCGCAGGTCGTGGTCGCTCGCTGACGTTGGTCCACACGTGAAGGTGCCGGTACGCCGAGTCCGTCGTCGGGCCCTCCGGCGGCTCCCCCCGGTAGACGAGATACGTGAGACGGAGGTCCTCGCCGGCGAGTTGGGGCGTGAACTCGTGGGGCGCCCGCCACTCCGAACCGGACTCGACGCGCTCACCGAACCGAGTCACGGTCTGCCGTTCGTGGACGTCGGTCGTGTTGCCGTCCGTCGACACCCGCTGTAACTGGACGACCACCGAGTAGTTCTGCGTCCGTTGCTCGTGATTCTTCACCGCCAGCACGAGCTCACTCGTCTCCCCGACGGTCAGGTTCCGGGGGTAGTCCCCGAGTCGCTCCGCGGACTCGTTGCCCGTGAGCAGCGAGACCTCGGTGTACCTGCTGTCGGTGTTGGGAACCGTGAGTCCGAGTCCGAGCGCGGTCGTCGCGAGCAGGACCGCGACGACCAGCCCGACGTTCAGTGCGACCTCGACGGTGGTCTGCGCGTGGAACCGCCCGGACGGTGACCACGGGACCAGCCCCTGCAGTCGGGGGCTGAACCGCTCCGAGGCGGGGACGCGCCGTCGCCGGCGGGCCCCGAGGGCGACCCCGCCGAGGCTGACCAGCGTGAGGACCGTGAGGATCGACACGAGCGACGTCCCGATCCCGACGACCGACATCGCGACGACGAGAATCGGGACGAGGGTGAGCGAGAGTCCAAAGGACAGCGCCAGTCGGGTCGGCAGATCGATCCGCGAAGACTGGACGCTCCGTACCTGTCGCCACACCAGCGACGATCGGTCGGCGTCCGACACCGAAACGATGCCGTCGACTGCGCCCGCTGTCCCCCGGCGCGGGAACAACGCTGCGAGGAGCGAATAGCCCGGCAGAAACAGGACGAGCGGGATCCCGAGCAGCGTCCGGATCGCGATCGCTTCCGGTGGGAGGGCCAAAAGCAGGAGATTCGCGAGCAGGACGTAGCCCGCCACGAGCGCCAGATCGGACGCGTCGCTGCCGGCGAGGCGCGACAACAGGCCATCCTGACCCCGATCGATCGCCCCCGTCATGTACTCGCTTCGGTGGACGAAACGGGCGAGTGACGTTCCCGGGTCTGTTCGAGAGCGTGCGTAAAGATAACTGGGTGCGAACAGTGGGTCCGGAGGGCGTCAGCGTCTGTCGTCACCTGATCGACGTCGGTCGTCCTCATGTGAGCGGGACGACGCCGTCCTATCGTATTGTAATTCATTCCCTTCCGACACCAACGGCCGATAGGGGCGGAGTAGCGGTGGGTTACGTTCCAGTCGCGTTCCGATCCCAATCGTGACTAGCCCGATAATAACGAACTACTGGCCGCGACGAGTCGATACCAATGGACCGGCGATCCTTCCTCCGAACGGCGGCCTGTGCAGTCGCGGTGACGGCGGGCTGTAGCGCTCTCGAGGACGAGCAGCGGGGGCGACGGACCGCAACCCCCCGGGCCGGGAGAGCGGAGCAATCGGAGCCGCGTGTGCGGGAGGTCACCGTCGAAGAGGGCGAGACCTGGAAACACAGACTCGACGACGGTGAGACACTGGAGAACGTCGTCATCGACATCTCTGCCGACGGCGCGGGGTACAGTCTCCACGCGCTGGCCAACGACTGGACGATCCGCAACGTCGGCGTCAGGGGGAAGTGGGACTACGAACCCAGCAACAGCCCGTTCACGCTGTCGGTGCCCGACGGCGAGGGGTCGGGGGTCGTCCGGAACTTCTACCTGGGCGACGGGGGGCCTGCGAACACCGGCATCTACGTCCACGCGGATCACGCGGGCGACCTCGTTCTCAGGAACCTCAACATCCAGAACGTGACGGACAACGGGCTGTACGCGTCGGATCCGGGCTCACCAGAACGGGTTCAGAACGGCCAGGGCGGTGCAGTCCGCGTCTACGACTCGTATTTCAGGAACAACGAGAACCCCCAGTGTCGACTGGGGACTGACGAATCGCTCGCGAAGAACTGCGTGGCGGTCAACGAGACGGGCGGCACCGCGTGTTTCCGGGACTACTGGGGCGCCGGCGTGACGTTCGTGAACTGCGACGCGTACGCGCCGTACGGCGGGGGATTCAAATCCGGCAGTTCGACCTGGAACGAGCGACGCGACGTCCGCTGCCGGAACAGGACGTATCTGGAGAACTGTCGGGCGAAAGCCGCCATTCCGCTGTACGGACCGTGTCGGATCGAAGGGCGACTCCGATCGGAGCCGCGGACCGAGCCGCCGTCGGGGGTTCCCACGTCCGCGTCCGAAGCCGCGTACGAATCGCTCGGTGGGTCGGCGGGGCGCTGACCGGTCGGTCGCGTTTCCACAGCGACCCTCTCTCTGCCGTGCAACAGGTTAAAGAACGGATAACGAAGGTCGACAGCGAGCAACGCTCGACCACCTGTATGAACGCTCACCTTGCGCAGGACCGAGTCGGGCGTGCGCTACCGAGGCGGTGTGCACGTCTCTGGACGTCGGACGGCTGCGAGCGACTCTCTCCCGCTGGTCTCGTCGACGACCCGAAGCCGATTGCCGCTCTCTCACCGTGACTGTCGAAACTGATCGCGCCACACCGGACGACGGGACGGGCCTGGTCTCGCGAATCGTCACTCGGTTCAAGACGAAATTCGTCGGGCAGGCCGTCGCGACCGTGTCGAGCAGCGCCCTGATGGTCCTGCTGGCCCGGATGCTCGATCCCAGCAAGTACGGGATGCTCTCGCTGGCCGTCGCGGTGTTCGGAGCGGTCGGCGTGTTCAGCAAACTCGGGATCGCCAAGTCCGGGGCCCGGTACATCGCGGAGTACAAGGAACGGGAGCCGGGCCAGATCCCGCACATCCTCCGCGTGGCCTTCGGGCTCAACCTCGTGGCCGTCGTCGTCGTCAGCAGCGTGTTGCTCGTCGGCCACGGCTACCTGGCGTCGCTCTTCGACGAACCGGGACTGGAGTCGCTGTTGCTGTTCGGCGCGCTGTTTCTCGCGTTCGAGGCGCTGACCGTGTTCTCGCAACTGGTGCTCCAGGGGTTCGAGGAGATCAGGCTCGCGGCGACGATCGACGTCGTCAACTACGGCTGCCGGCTCCTCTTCGCGGTCGGTCTCGTGTGGTTCGGGTTCGGCGCCCTCGGCGCGCTCGGTGGGTACATCGTCGGGTTCGCCACGGCGTCGCTGGTCGGGGGCTGGTTCGTCTACGCCAGGTTCTACCGCGGGGCCGAGACCTCGGCCGTCGAGACTGGACTGAGCCGGCGGATCGCCGAGTACGCCGTCCCGGTGACGGCGACGAACACCGCCCACAGCCTCAGCAAGCGCGTCGATACGGTGCTGGTCGGCTACTTCCTGACGCCCGTCGCCGTCACCTTCTACATCGTCAGCAAGCAGGTCATGACGTTCGTCGAGACGCCGCTGACCGCGCTCGGGTTCACGCTGTCCCCGACGTTCGGCGCGCAGAAAGCCGACGACAACGTCGGTCAGGCGGCCCGGATCTACGAGGAAGCGCTCACGTACTCGCTTCTGTTCTACGTCCCCGCCGCGGCGGGGATCTACCTCGTCGCCGAACCCGTCATCAGACTGCTGTTCGGGGCGGAGTACCTCGGCGCGACGCCGGTGCTCAAGGTATTCACCGTGTACATCGTGCTCCGCTCGATCACGAAGATCACGAGCAACGCGCTCGACTATCTCGGCCGGGCCCGGGAGCGTGCGATCGCCAAGGGGGGCACCGCCGTGCTGAACGTGGGCCTGAACGTCCTCCTCATTCCGCTCCTGGGCGTCGTCGGCGCGGCCGTCGCGACGATCGCCACCTACACGCTCTACACCTCGATGAACGTGTACATCATCCACCAGGAGTTCGACCTCCGCGTCGGCCACCTCTTCCGGCAGTTCCTCCTGGTCGCCGCCGTCACCGCCGGGATGGCGGGGAGCATCCTCGTCCTCACCGGTGAGATCGGGAGCTGGATCGCACTCGCCCTCACGGTCCTGCTGGGCGTGGTGGTCTGGGGCGTGCTATCGATACTCGCGGGACTGATCGAAGTCAGCAACGTACGGGCCGTACTATGACCGGAGCGAATCAGGAAGCCGTCACGGAGTCCGCCGATCGACCGGAGACGGCCGAGTTCGTCTGCCCGGAGTGTTCGGGGGTGCTCGACCCGGAGGGGTACCGATGTCGGAACTGCGGTGTCGTCGGCATCGACCTGGACGGCGTCGTGTCGTTCAGGGAGACGGAGACCGGCTCGGCGGGAACCGGGATCGCCGCCGACGAACTGCCAGAGGGGGCTCGACTGCCGACGCCGGATGCCGACTCCATCGGAACCGCGCTCGAGGGCGAACCGGACCGCACGGACCGTCGCTCGGTGGTGACCGACGTCAGACGAGACCTCTGGCGCGTCCTCGCGGCCGAACACCTCACCGGGCGCTGCCTGAACCTCTACACCGAGTTCGGGCGGCGGTCGCTGTGTCTGGCCGAACTCGTCGACGTGGTGTACGCCGTCGATCCGCGCCTCTCCCGGCTGCGGGTGGCGGCCGACCGCGAGGATTACGAGAGCACCGAACGGGTCGTGCCGGTCCACGCGACCCGCGACCGGCTCCCGTTCGCGGCGGGGACGTTCGACACGATCGTCGCCGACTTCTCCGGGCGAACCGACGTCAGGGAAGGCGTCGAGCAACTCCGCGAGTACCTCGCCCCGGGCGGGTCGCTCCTGTGCATCGCCGACGGGTGGCCCCGCAAACTGGCGGCCACGTCGGCAGCCGAACTCGGCCGAGACGCTGCAGCACGCCGTCGCCCGCTCTCGCCGGGAACCGCGAACGGGTACCGACGACTCGGACGGTCGGTCGGCTTCGATCACGTCGCCGCGTACGCGCTCCTCCCGTCGTCGGAGCGCCCGCTCTATGCCTTCCCGGTCGAGAACGACCGGGCCGTTCGCACGATCGGCGAGTTCGCGCTGGCCGAACGCGGCCGGTACGCCGACGCCTTCGCGCCGATCGTCTCGCGGCTGGCCGGCAGCCGGCTGACGAAACAGTGTTTCCCGAGCTATCTCGTGGTGTACGCGGACGAGCACAGGGACTCGAGCTTCGCGTTCACCGATCCGCTCGTCGTCGCCGGTCGCACTCGGTCCATCGTTCTCGACGTCGGGGCCGACGGGATCGAGTCGGTGGTGAAGGTTCCGAACAGGCGGGCCCACGCGCCGTTCACCGCACGCGAGAACGAACACCTCGAGCGCCTGCGGTCGTCGGGAGCGCCGATCACGGAGACGCTCCCGGAGGGGCGACAGATCGCGTCGCGGTTCGGACCGGCCAGGGCGGAACGGCCGGCATCGGGCCGCGAACTCGGCGCGGAACTCACCGGCGATCCCGAGTCGTTCGGCCGCGTCCTCTCAATCGGTCTCGACTGGCTCGCGGCGTTCCAGCAGTCGTTCCGCGGTGAGTCCGAGACCCGTTCGCCCGCCGAGATCCGCGAGGACCTGCGGTTCGAGCCGACCGGCCTGGAACCGCCGACGGTCGAGGCGCCGCTCGAGACATTCACCACGCCCGTCCACGGCGACTTCCTGGCGGCC
Source organism: Halorientalis sp. LT38 (assembly GCF_037031225.1). Taxonomy (NCBI): domain Archaea; kingdom Methanobacteriati; phylum Methanobacteriota; class Halobacteria; order Halobacteriales; family Haloarculaceae; genus Halorientalis; species Halorientalis halophila. The sequence continues at coordinate 109,829 of NZ_JAYEZN010000002.1, forward strand.
AACATCCACGCGCACGACGATGCCGTGACGACGGTCATCGACTGGGAGTACGTCGCCCCCGCGGCGTCACCGGTCGTCGACGCGGGGTACGTCCTGATCGACACGGCGTATCGCACGATCGGTGACCTCGAGGAGGGGCTCCGGACCGTGCTCTGTGACCGAAACGAGTTCGCGGACCGCGCCCGGGAGGCGGTCCGGACGTACTGCGACGCCGTCGACCTGCCCGTCGAGACGTTCGAGCGGTACCTGCACGCCGTGTACGTCCATCAGCTCGAACTCGACCGGCGCTTCGGCGCTGCGAAGACCCACCCCGACCGGATGGCGGACCTGACCCGGAGAGCCAGAATCGTCCGTGACGTCGCGACCGAGTCGGCGCTGTTCTGACCGCCACTGCGCTCGCGGAGACGATATGCTCCGGCGCTCCCGGAGCCCGACACAGACTGGACGTTAGTGAACTCATACTGACCAATTAGTACAATGCTACCGTCCAGGTGCACTTTCCATTCAATGGTATTACATATGCGGTGTAATGAAAAAGTGGGGTTTGACCCTTGGCACGATCGAATTAACGCGTTCAACCGCACCCGGGGCGCAGTTGGTAAGCAATAATTAGTAATCAGTCGCATTCTTTTCCAACTGGCAATAACTCATAATATAGTAGGTACTTCCTACTGCACATGGTCGGTAATAGAGAAGACCAGCGCAGTAGTAATGCAGAGCATACTGGGTCGTCTGACGACCAGGAGACTACCATCAATCGCCGAACGGCGATCAAGACGCTGGGAGTCGCGACCGGTGCGGCCGTCCTCCCGATGACGGCGGCGCGTGGTTCGGCCGCCCAGAGCGACTACAGCCTCGTCGAGGTCGCCGCGGGGGACACGAAGACGGTACAGGTCTCCGGCGGCGAGACCTTCGAGAACGTCCTCTTCGACATCACGGCCGAGGGTGCCGGCGCGCAGATTTTCGCGGACGGGACGGACTGGACGATCCGGAACGTCGGCTTCAGAGGCAAAGAGCCGGAGGGCATCGAGCCGCTCGTCCTCGCCGAGCGGGGACTGGTCCAGAACGTCTACATCGGCGACGGCTCGGTCGCCGGGGACTCGACCATCGGCGTGTATACGGAAAACGACGTGAGCGAGGGTCCGCTCGAGTTCGAGAACGTGCACATCGGCTACTTCACCAACAACGCCATCTACGCGACGCCGACGCTGGCCGTGGAGAACGAGGGTCCCGTCGTCAACATCCGGGCCTCGTACTTCGAGAACAACAACATCAGTAACGTGAAGCTGGGGTCGCCGTTCGGGGACTGTACGATCGAAGATACGGTTATGCGGGTCGACGGCGACGTTCGAGCGCACCCGAACGGGATCGGCCGGCGGTCGGTGTGGGCACACTCCGAACAGACCGCGGACGGCGAGGAGATCCCCACGACGACGGTCCTGCGGAACTGCGACATTCAGGGGATGCTCAAGACGGACAACAACGGCCGGATCGAGCTCGAGAACACGCGGCACGACGGCATCCGTGATACCGACGGTACCTCGGAGGGCGGGATCTACGGCGAGTCGGCCGGGTCGCCGGACCTGACGCCGCCCGCGGACGTCCCCATGACGGCCGAAGAAGCGGCTTCGGGCGACGCGTCCGGCGATGGTACGGACGGCAGCACCAGCGACGCGGACTCGGATCCCGTGTACGACCACGTGCTCGCAGTCCTGACCGATACGTCCGTCCAGTCGATGGACTACTCGCTCTACGTGGACGGCGACGTGGCGAAAACGACGACCGACGACGGTCAGAAGGCCGAGTCGAACGACACGATCGAGACCCTCTCGGACGGCCGGACCGTCGTCCGCGGCGTCACCGGGAACGGGTTCGCCGACGCCTTCGAGTACAGCGGCAGCATCGACGGGTTCGAGATCACGAACATCAGTTCCGGTGACATCAGCGGCGTCTCCTTCGAAATCGACGGCCAAGCCGTGAGCACACAGGCCGTCGTCGACGGGACCGTCGGTGAGAGCGACGACGGCTCTACAGACGACGGAACGGACGGTTCCACCGACGACGGAACGGACGGCTCCACGGACGACGGAACGGACGGCTCCACGGACGATGGAACGGACGACGGGACCGACGGTTCCACGGACGACGGGACCGACGGTTCCACGGACGACGGGACCGACGGTTCCACGGACGACGGGACCGACGGTTCCACGGACGACGGAACCGACGGTTCCACGGACGACGGAACCGATGGGTCGAGCGGGTCCGGCGGTATTCTGGTGATCGACG